>JANXDM010000002.1 GCA_025058615.1 Candidatus Pacearchaeota archaeon
AAATATAAAATATGCCGAACATGAAAAAATAGAAATAGAAGCAAAACTTAAAGAGATAGAAAAAGAGATTGAAGAAGAAAATAAGAAATTACAAAAAAAGAAAAACGAGCAAGAATTTTTAGAAAAAAAATTTGGTAACCTTTTTTTGGAAAAGCAAAAGATTCAAGAGAAGAATCACCAGCTAGAATTGAAAATAAACGAGCAACAAATATACAAAAATCTCTTGGAAGAAAGACTCAACGACATTAAAGTAAAAAAAGCAAAACTAGAGGCAGAAAATTCCTCTCTCAGGGAAGAGATTCAACAATATGGACAAGAGAAGATGATAAAGGGAAGCAAAGAAGCAATCGAAAAAAAACTTTTAAGATACGAAGAAGAACTTTCCAGTTTGGGTTCTGTGAATATGAAGGCAATAGAAATGTACGAGAAACTTAAGAAAGAATGCGAAGAAATAGAAGAAAAAGTTAAAAAGCTACAACAAGAAAAACAAGAAATCTTGAACGTGATTTCCGAAATAGACAAAAAGAAAAAACAAGCTTTCATGCGAACTTTTAATACAATAAATCGATATTTTTCCGAAAACTTCATGATGCTAAACGACAAGGGTGAAGCCTTCCTCGAATTGGAAAACAAAGAAGATCCTTTTCTTGGAGGAATAAATGTTGTAATAAAGCTTGCAAAGGGTAAATATATGGATTCTGAGTCCTTATCTGGGGGAGAAAAAGTCATTGTAGCACTCGCGCTGATTTTTGCTATTCAAAAATACAAACCTTATCATTTTTACATTTTTGATGAAATCGATGCAGCATTAGACAAAAGAAATTCTGAAAAACTTTCGGAACTCATAAGACAAGATAAGAAGTCACAATATATAGTTATAACACATAATGAAGTAACGATAAACAAAGCCACCACTTTGTATGGCGTATCGATGCAAGACGGAATCACAAAAATAGTAAGTCTAAAGCTATGAGTTTATTTTTTTCTGTTTTCTCTTCTTCTTCAAAAAATTTCAGAATTTTCTTTCCTAATCCGGATATAAAAATAATAATTATGATAGCAATTATTATTGCGCCTAGGATATAATTCTGGTAAAGCCTGAAAAAGCTAATTCTTTTTTCCTGTTTGGAAGTTTCATTTTTCATTTCTACTTTAGGTATTGTAGTGTTTGTTATGTTTTTTTCTTCGGTTCCTTCTACGATTATTTTAATTTTGTTGCTTGCTATTATGTTTTCTCCATCTGTCGCATAAAAAATTATCTCTCTGGTACCTATAAAATCTTCCGGTATTTTTATCCTTACGATTTCTTTTAAGATAGCCACATCTATTCCGACTGGTTTGATCGTAGTGAAAAACAGGGACTCGTTTTCAGGATCTTCTATATAAATTGAGAGGTTCAGTTCGAAAATTTCTCCCGGTTTTAATCTTATATCAGGAATATTTTTCTTGAGTAAAGGTGGTTTATTAGTTATGTTTGTTATGTTTTCTTCTTGGGGTTGTTTTGCTTTGAACAATCCTTTGAAAAAATTTAAGATTTTTGCAATAATATTTATTTGCTTTTTTTCTGTTGTTTTTTTTGCTTTTTCTTCTGTTAAATTTGTTATATTTTCGGGTGTTATTTCTGGGGTTGGTTCTGTCTCTTTTATTACATGGATTTTGATTGTTTGAGAAGATACTACCCTAGAATCCTTGACACGGGCTGCTACATTCAAAGTATAAGTACCGGTTGCTATTTCGAGCGAAGGAGCCATATAAGCGTATAAAGTTTCTGTTTGGCCGGGTTGTAACTTTATTGTTGCCGGATTAACCTGAGAAAAAATAGCAGCGTTTCCGCTTAGCTCTATAACATATTCTGCCTCCAAAATTCCTTTGTTTTCAATAGTAAAAATGAGAACATTGCTGGAATCTCTGTTTATTGTTAACTCTTGTTTTTCTACGGAAACAAAAGGTTTGTAACAATCCTCTGTTGTTACAATGGTTAGTAATATTTTGTCTTGAGATTCTACTTCGCTGACAGGATCTTTTGCTGTTAATGATGAGACATAGTCCCCCGCTTTCGTTTCTTTGTCTGGAGAAACAAGCAAGTAAATATTTTTCTCTTCGTTTGGCATTAGAGAAATTTTTTTCTCAAAAATTTTGACCCAAAATGGAGCATCTAATTTTATTTCGAAAGTATTGTTGAACTTTCCAGTATTTTTAATTTTTACGTTATAACTATAATTTAATCCAGCGCAAACTTTATCTGCTTCTTTTTCTATTTCTAAAGAAACGCCGAAGCAAGGAACTACTTTCAAAGTAATTTCTGTTTCGCGAAGAACATTTCCTTTTTTTGAAAGAGTTTGTAAGGAGATGTTGAATTCGCCAATTTTTTTGAAGGGAGGTTGTGTAATTAAATTAAAAGTTGTTTCTTTTCCTTTTTGAACTTCTATTATTTTTTTATCTATGAAAGTCCACGGTGGAGCTTTCAGATTTATGGCATAACTATTTTCTACAGTCCCTTTATTTTGAATAGTTACTGGAATCACCTTTTTTTCGTTTTCACATATTTCTACGTAAGGAGCAGCATTTATTGTATAATCATAACAAGGTACAACTTCTAATTGTAAAGGAGTTTCTGCCTGTGCAAGAACAGAAATTGATTTTACTTTGAAAATGGCAGAATAATTTCCTTTTGCATCGCATGGAATTTTAACTTGTACTGGAATTATAGTGGAAGAATTTTTAGGTAGAGAAAAATTGAATCCAGGAAGCGAGACCCATTTTGCAGCACTTCCTTCTACAGAAAGTTGGTAATTTTCAAAATAGACCCCTTTGTTGCTGAGTTTAAGTTCTAAATTTAAAGATTCACAAGCACATACTTTTTCTCGTGATGGATAAATTTCTAAAATTGTTTTGTGGCAATTTTCTACTATTATCTCATGATTTATCCTTTTGGAAGCATGGCTTCCTTTTACCAAGACTTCTAGAACATAAGTTCCAGGGACATGTCTGGAGCTTGGTGTGATATATATGAAAATGCTTTTTTTTTCATTTGCTCTTAGATAAACTCCAGAAGGAACAGCTAAAGAAAAACTTGCCGCGCTTCCTCCTAGGTTTATGGTGAAAGAATCTGCAACGCTGCTTGTGATCTGTTCTTCTATAATAATAGTGCTTGATGGGCAAACAACATTGGTTGTCAGTTTGCTCTCTATCATAATTTCTGCCGAAGCAAGATTTGGAAAAATAAGAAAAAGAATCATTGTTGCCCACAATAATTTGTTTTTCATTTTTATTACAAAGGAATTACAGATAATATAAAAATATTATTGTAAAATAAAATAATATTTCAAGAATGGAAAATTGTTACTACTTTTTATAACAAAAAGAAAAAAATAAAAAATTAAAAATTAAAAAATAGCCTTTCGAGTTCTTAGTAATAGCTTTCTTCAGGTTTCTCTTCTGTTGTTTTTCTCGTCAACAAAATTATCAACAAGACAACTATTATTGCTGCAAGCACTATTCCTACTATAAGCAAAGCCGTTCTTAGGTCGAGAACTTTTTTCTCCACTTCCTTCACGTTTGTTATGAAGTTGAATCTTTCCATTCTTCCGTTATAGGTTACTTCTACAGTAAATAAGTGTTCGCCTGCTACAGCTGCTTTGTCTATAGATAAGTTTATTGTTACAAGTCTGCTTTCCCCAGGAGCAAGCGTAAAAGATGCTGGAACAATTTCAGAAGTTGCCCAGCCCTCTGTCCCTAGAACTGAGACAATAATTCTCCTTGTTGTTGCTTCGTTATTTGTTATAACGAAAGAAAATCTTGCCTCTTCACCGGGATATGTTTCTACCCTCGTTACTTGTGGCACTATTTCTACTTTACCTCTTTCCACTGCTTCAACGATAAACCCGATTTTTTCTTCTGTTTTGATTTCTCCGTTGTATGCCTCTACAAGCAGCGTATAGATTCCTGGAGAAACGCTTGTAGGTAATGCGATGGAAAATGCAACACTTTTAGTGTCATCTTCGTCTTTGTTATCATACGCTGCAAGGTCTCCTACATAGTAAATTCTTGAAATTCCAAGTTCTTTTATTGTTACTTTTAGGTAAACATCTTCTATTTCATGGTTCCCCGTATTTTTTACTACAACAACTCCTTCTACCTTGGCCCCTGCTTTTATAGTAGTTTCTTTCAAATTTATAGACATTATTTTCAAGAAATTAGCTACCCTTTGTATTTCTACTTCTATTTCTGCTTCTGTTACTCCCTGAAGTTTTCTTTCGCCTTCGATGTCAACATGTAAAGTATATGTTTTCGAGCCATCTGTGTCGTGGGCTTTCCAATTCTCTGGAATTTCTAGATAAAGGAATTTTATGTATTGTTTTCCGGCGTATACATCAAATGCAGAAGTTTCATCTTCAAGGGTTCTTCCTCCTCCACGCATCCATGCTCGAACAATTACGTTACTCAAATTTTTTGGGTTTTTTACATTATCGAAGACTACTTTTATTACAATTCTTTCTCCTCTTTCAATAGCCGGAGTATTGAGCTGTGTACTTGTACAAGTCCATCCAATAGAATTCTGATTAGGTTCGCATTTTCCATACCAAACAGGCTCGCCGTTAGTGTATATCAAAAAATTAGTTACATCAGGATCTGTAGTTTCTGCTATCGCTGTGGTTGCTAGCATTGCTGCAAGAGCTATTCCCAAGAACAAAAATATTGTTTTGTTCATTTTTTTATTTAGATTCTAAATTTTGTTGCTATTCTTAAGTTAAATCACTTTAAAAACTTTTCTGTCTATTCAATAAATGTAATTACTACATGTTGGTAAAATTTTCAAAATTTTTTTTATTACTTCTTTTTAGTTAAATTTTTCCAAATTTTAATTCCTTTTATCGAATCTTCAAGAGGGGTAGGGCTTTCGTTTATTATGGATGCATTTAATTTATATTTTTTAAACATCAGCAATAACTCTCGCCAATCTTTTTCTTTTGTTGTAGTATGCCTTTTTTCACCTTTTGATGTGTACTCTATTCCAGAAAAATGGCAATGCAAATTTTTCAATTTTTCTTCTTTTATTTTTTTGAAAATTTCCTCATAATTTTTCCTTCCCTCTCTTGCTTCTATATGCGAGAAATCAATTGTTAGAAAACATTTTGTTTCTTTCATTAACTTAAGCAATTCTTGCAAAGATCCGAATTGGGTTATTTTTCCAGTTGTTTCTGGGGCAAGAACGAGTTGCCAGCTCTTTTGTGTGATGGTTTCTTGCATTTCAATAATTTTTTCTTTAACAATTTCATATGCTTCTTCTTCTGTTTTGTTTTCATAGAAGCCACAATGGAATACAACATATTTTGCTTTTAAGTAATTAGCACGCTCACAACATTGTAAAATTCTGTCGATGCTTGCTTCTTGTTTTCTTTTTTCTTTTGATAGCAAATTGATCCAATAGTGGGCATGAACGCTCAGACTCACATCAAATTTTTTTGCTTTTTCTCCTATTATACGTGCTTGTTCGTTGTTCATCCAAACATGGTATGTAAAAGGAATTTCTGCTGCTTTTATCCCTTGCTTGCTGAAATATTCTAGATTTTTAATAGCTTCTTTGAAGCCGCCTATTCCAGCAGGTCCGAAACGAATCTTCATTTTATTATTTGATTTTTTTCTTTTTGAATTGATTTGTGTAGAATTGTTCTATTTCTGTTAGAGTATGAATGTCGAAAACACCATGTTCAGGTCGAAGTCTTAAAATTCTAGGAAAACGAAGGGCAAAACCACTAGAATATGTAGGGCTCTTTTGTATTTCTTGGTATGCAACTTCTACCACTACTTTTGGCTTTATTTTTACTTCACGACCTTTTTGTTCTATTATGAGTGGTTTTAAAATTTTTGTTAATTCTTCGAAACTTACTCCACCTTCACTTTTTTCCTTTACACCAGTTCCAACTTTTCCTACCTCTAAAAATTTGTCTTCATGTCTGCAGGCTAGAATGAAAGAAGAAAGCCATCCGCTTCTTTTACCTGTACCCCATTCTGCACCAACAATTACCAAATCGAGAGGCTCTTGTGTCGGCTTGAATTTGACCCATGTCCCTACTCTTGCTCCTGGTTGATAATGAGAATTTAAATTTTTCATTATGATTCCTTCCATTCCTTTTTTCAGAGCCTCTGTGTAGAATTTTTCTGCTTCTTCTTCTTTGTCGGTAATGATGCCTTCGGCTATTTTTATTTTCCATTTTACCGGTTTGATTATTTTTTCCAGAAGTTTTTGTCTTTCCTTTAGTGGCTCTTTTATCAAACTTTTTCCGTTATAGAAAAGACAATCAAAAATATTTACTTCCACTGGCAAATCTTTTTGCATCTTTTCTATTTCATATTTTCTCTTTATCCTTTGGCTTATTTCTTGGAACGGTCTGTATCTTTTTGTTTTTGGATCGTATCCCACTGCCTCTGCGTCCAAGATGAAAGATTTTCCTTCCACATGTTTAGCTACAAAATCAACAACTTCTGGAAATTGGTTCGTGATGTTGTCTAGCCTCCTTGTGTAAAGAATAATTTTTCCTTTTTCGGTTTTGTGTATCAGCATTCTGAAACCGTCATATTTTAACTCTATCTTAGCAGGCCTGCCGACGCTTTCGAAAGCTTCTTTTATGCTATCTACTTTCAAGCAAAGTTCTACCTTAACTGGCCTTCCAGGTTCGAGGTTTATGCTTTTCAAAGCATTTTCTCCTTTTCTTGCAGCTTCTAATACTATCCCGAAATCGTTCGCTAGATCATATGCTTGTTGAACTAATTCTATATATTTGTTGTATTCTTCCCTTTGTTCTTCTTTTAATTCTAACTCCCCCTCTTCTTTATTGTATTTTATACCTATTTTATCGCCAAAACAAGCCCAAACTATAGCGTCTCTTATCGTACCTTCAGCAACCCCTATTCGAAGTTCTTCGAGTAGTGTTCTTACTACATAACGCGCCTCGATTGGTTCGGCCAAAGTTATTAATTCTGCAACGAGTGCTATTTTTCTTTCTATCGTTCCAGAGCCTTGCAAAGAAGAAGCTTTTCTTAAATTTTCTATGACTTTTTCTGTTGTTAATTTTGTAGCAAAAAGTGTTTTTTGTTTTCTTTTTTTTGTCGCTTCTTCAGTAACTTTTCCAAGATCGCCTAACTTACGCCATTCTTTTATGATTTCTTCCTCATTCATACCGGTTGCTTTAGAAATTGCTTTTATAGCAAGCTGGGAAGAAACCCCTATCTCGGCTTCTTGCCAGTCTGGAAAAACTTTTCCTTGAACAAGATAAGCAATGTCTCTTGCTTCTTTTTCATCAATACTCTTGAAGAATTCTGCTAGAATGTATGTTTTTTCTAAACGTTTTTGTGTAGCTTCTAGTCCTTGGTAAACTTTTACTAGTTCCTTGTATAGCATAATATTTTAATTATTTCAGAACTTTTAAGTTTTGCTTGGGTGTACATTTCATAAGTTTAACTTCAAAAAATGAAAATATTTATAAAAGACCTTTGTTTGAAATTGAAATGAAAAATTTTTTAAAAGCTTTCACTCTATTTTTAACATTATCTATTTCGAACTGTCGTGATTTTAAATTAAAAGAAATTTCTCCATTTGAATATACTTTCATAAAAAAAGTAAATTACAATTTTGTTTTGGATCATGAGAAAAAATTACAACTTGAAAAGGAAATCGAAAAAATTTTTTCTAAAAAAAGAAAAAATTTGAGTTTGAACGATTTGATTATAGCAAGCGCTGATTTGGTGGCTAGGCAGTTAGAATATGACTTTATAGGGTTTTTTGAGAAAAGAGAGAGAAGTCATTTTCCCTTGGGAAAGAAAATTACAAATTGTCTAGATTATTCTTTCTTGTATGTTTGGATATTTAATAATCTAAGCAAAAAAGCAGGACTACCTTATAGAGCAGAAGGAGTATATGGTAATGTTCGTTTTTTTGGACATAAAATAACAGGACATTATTGGGTAAGAATAATAATTAAAGATAAAAAAATAGCAGAAATTGATCCGATTTTGTATGATTATTTCAAAATTTTGCGTGTAGATTAGTTTTCATACATCTCTTTTAAGTTAATTTTTTGAGTTTTTCTAATTCTGGTTTGAGTTTTTCTAATTCTGCCTTGATGCATTTCTGAAATTTTTTTTTGTTGTTAAGGTGAAAGCATCTGGCGAGGGCAAGAGAGTAAGGCCCAAAAAGACCGTCCCCAACACAATTTCCGTTAATAAACTTGCCTGCACAAAATCCTTTTTCTTTATACATTTTTTCTTGCCATTCCTTTACTGCTTTAAATGTTTTTGGTCCATATTTTCCATCTCTCTCTTCAGGCGAAATTCCAACCAATTCTTGAATTATTTTCACTTGATTATAAATATAGCCTTCGCGCCTACTATAACCGTCTCCTTGTTTGTAGTATCCTCTTCCTGGAAGCATCATCTTCTCTAATTTTTCGTGGAGCGACATTTTTAAGTTGGGTAGATACTTTAATATATTGAATTCTTCTATAGTACCATCAAAATCTTTAGATAATTTTTCTGCAAAGTCTGTTCCTGCAAAATCTGCTCCTATGTCGTGCACGTCCCATCGATATTTTTCAATTTTAATTCCCTGTTCTTTCAATTCTTCTTGAAACATTCCAATCCCGGTGCTACCAACTTCCGCATCAATATGAAAAAGCCTGAGGAAAACTCCATTCACCCAACCTTTTTGGTACATTCTAGCCCCAGCAGCAATAAGCATGCGATACACCTTATCTTGTTCTGGTCCTTCTGGTACCAATTTTTTGTATTTTGTTGAATTGATCAACTTTCCAGTTTTTTGATCAATAAGTTTTACCCACCTCAGATGTTTATAATTTGAAGAAAAGATAGCCACCAGTCTGAGATATTCTTTTTCATCGCTTGCGATTTTTCTTGCGATCTTGAAAATGTGATTTAATTTCTCTTCATAACTCATTTTCTTAAATTTGTATGTGTTTAATTCGTTATACATCCTCTCTAATTTATTTTTATCAATTATCATTTTCTGTATAATACTTTCAGGAACGTCTGGAAAGTACTTACCATCGAACAAAGAATTCTGTTCAATAACTACTTTACTATAGATTTTTAAGCCCGTTGTTGCGCATTTTTTTAAAAAATATTGTGTTGCTTTTTTTAAAAGAGATTGTTTTTTTGTTGCACTTCCGGTTATTTGATTTTCAGTTATTTGTTTGTTCGTAATTTCGGTTTCACAAAAAAGCTTTCCATCTTCTTGTATCGCTATGTCACTAGTTCCATAACCAATTATGTCTTCAGTTATAAAAAAGTTTATATCCGAATCATCAACTTTTATTAAATTTTTTCCTGAGCTGTCTTGGATCTCAATTTTTAAAGGGATTACACCTCTACTTTTCGGAAATGCTTCCAAATTTTCTACCTCTATTCTTCCATCACCAAAGAACGAAAAATAAGAATTTCCATTTTTGATTTTTATTAAGGAGTTGTTATTTTTGTAACTAAGTATAGCTGTTTGTGCAGGATATTCTTTATCTATGTTCTTTAGTTGAAGCCTTCCTCCATTAAAAACACTTATATCAAAACTCCCCCCTTTGATTTTTATATATGGATTATTTGGTAAGAAAGCCAAAGAAATATTGTCTCCGCTAACAACTATTTCTTTTTTGCTTAAAGAAATGTAATTTTCACGAGGTTTTTTTTGCTGATCGAAGTATAAATATAATCTTTCCTTCATCTTGTTTGATAATTTAATATTATCTAATATTATTGTGTCTCCTTCTTTCAAAAAGAATTCACCCTTGTGGTAGTTTATTGTTCCTTTTTGTAATATTCCCCCCCATGGGAGGGTGATATTTTCTCCCTTTATTTCCAGCAAATTATCGAACGAATTTAAATTTAATAATTGGGGAGTCTTAATTTTAGAATTCTTTTCTAGTCCTATCTTTATTGTTTTATTTATAAAAATTACCTTTGATTTTGGAGGAAGATTTATTCTATCATTTCCTATGGTTAATATTTCTTCTTGTTCTCCAATCTCCAAAGAGCCACACATCTCTCCTTCTTTGTACATGTGTAAATCAGTTATTAACTTAATATTGTTTGACTTAGATCTTATTTGATTATAAAGCATAATTATTGTTGACAACTCTTTTACACCTTCTTGTTTTGTTCTGGATATCTCTTCCAATGAAGAGTCATCAACAATGTCAAGTATTTGTAATTGTGTTCCATAGATTTTGCAAAGTTCTTCCTTTTTATTACTACATATTATTCTTTGTGTGAGTTGATTTAATGGTTGGTTTGAAATGGTTAATATAAGAGTAGTATTTATTGTTGCTAGAGGTAGTCGGTTTAGTTGCTTCTGTTTTTCATAACAAGAAATTGTGAGAGCAACCATTGCTGTTTTGGTCGTTTGTGTGCTTGCGTCAGAAGCAGAAACATTTAGACTGCAACATAAAATAAAAGGAAAAAGTAGAAAAAAAACTAAAAATACAAAAAGAGGGACTTTTTTCATTTTTTAACTCCAAAAATAAATTCATAAGGTTTTCCATTGATGAGAGATTCATGATCTATAATCGAATATATAATCGTTTTATCAAGCCGGGTTATTATGTCTATCGTCAAATTGTTTTTTGCTGCAATATCGAAAATACAGCTAACACATAAACTCTCCTTATTTGCTTCGTGTGCTAGTTGTACTGCTAAACCATATATGAAACCCAATCTTACTTTGAAAGTTACATTAAAAAATTGGAGATAGCTAGTTTTATTATTTTTTTCAATTGTTATGGGGTAGTTTACTGATACAAAAAATTCGTTTTCTCTTATTTCTGTGGTGGTATTTATTTCTTTTTGTATGACTTTTATATCTTTAAAATCTATAAAATTTTTAGTGCAGAAATACAGTTCTTCGTTTATATATTGTGAAATACTCTTTTCAATCATCTCTTTTGAAGGAATATTTGTTTGGTTCTTCTCTACATAAATTGCAACAACATTCTCATCAGGAAGATAAAGATAACCTCCTTTTTGACCGATTGTGTAGGCAGCATTGTTTCCAACAGTTTTTACACAATCATAAATAAAAGAAGATATTTTATCTATTTCTGTTTCATGTTTTTCTATTTTTTTTGTTTGATTTAGAAGAACTACCATAAGAACCACTGTAACAACAACAAGTGCAATTATTACAAAAAAAGTTATTTGACCTCTTTTGTTTTTCATTATTTTCAAAAATAGAATTATATTTTTAAAATTTTTTGTTTTTCAAAATTTTAATTATCGCTTTTTCGCAACATTTTTATATTAAAAAGTCATGAAAAAACCATGCTTGACGAAATAATTCGTGCAAGAAGAAGCATAAGAAAATACTCTAGCAAAAAAGTTTCTTTTCAAAATGCTATAGAGATTTGTGATGTTGCAAGGTTTGCTCCCATGGCTGGTAACATATTCTCTTTGAAACTAGTTATTGTTTCTGAGAAAGAAAAAATAAAACAGCTGGCTGAGGCGTCACAGCAACCTTTCATTGCAGATGCTTCTTTTATTGTTGTTGTCTGTTCGGAAACGAGCAAAGTAGCAAGAAGTTACGGTATGAGAGGTGAAAAGTATGCTAGGCAGCAAGCCGGGGCTGCAATACAAAACATGCTTTTGAAAATTACTGAATTAGGTCTTGCGAGCTGCTGGATAGGATGGTTTGATGATGCTACAGTGCGAAGAATAATAAAAGCACCGTCTGATGCAGACATAGAAGCATTGTTACCTGTTGGTTATGCTGCAGAGAAACCTAGAAAAATTTTCAAACCAGATCTGAAGAGCATCATTTTTTTTGAAGAGTGGGGCAAAAAAGAAAAAAAGTAATTTATTCGAGAAACACAATTCTTTCTAAAGTTTTTCTATGTTTTTTTATAATTTTTTCTATTCTTTTTCTTTCTTCTTCGTTTTTGATTCGTCTCAAAATATATGTATTGTTGTTTTTCTCTACTATTTCTCCTAAAACAAGAGTTATGTAAGGATTTTTTTCGTCAAAAATTTGGATTGTCAATATGTCACATCGTTTGTTATTAATTATGATTGGAATTTCCTCTCTCTTTAACTCGTCAGTTTTTCTAAAAAAATATTTCACGTAAATAATTTCATGATAATCCTCCATTTTCTTTTTTCATTTTTTACCTATTTAAATTTTGTTGAAAGAAAATATAGAAAAATATTTATATTAAAAGAGCAAGAAAAAAAACATGGCCGAAGACATCTTCGAAGAACTTGGCCTAGAAAAGGAAAGCAAAGAAAAGAAAAAAGAAAAACAAGAGGAGAATTCCTTAGAAGTGTTGGATAAACTTTCTAAAGAATTACAACAATTTAAAACTATAGAAAGAAAGATGGAATATTTAGAAAAGTTGCTAAGTAAAGAGCATAACCAAACTAAGAGAAGAGCAATCTTTACCTTAATGGCTTCTTTGCAAGCAGAAAGAAAATGGTTCAATAGTGCAGCAAAATCTTTAAGTAATGCAGCCGATTTGGCAGAAACATTCAGAGAAAAAATTGACCTTTTCCTTAGGGCAATGCTTTTTTACGTAAAAGCACAAGATTACTTGGAAGCAGAAGCGACGATGCGCAAGGCATTGGTTTTAGCAATTCCAAGGGAAAAGCAAGAGATTCAGAAAAGTTTAGTAAATGCGTATCTTCAGCAAGCGAAAGAATTCGAAAATAACAAACAATTGACAAAAGCGATAAACGTTCTTTCCAGGGTATTGGTGCAAAAAATAGATAAAGAGCTAGAGAGAGAAGTTAAAACAAAAATGGCTGAGCTCTATGATAGAATAGGAAGGCCGATAGAGGCAAACAGAATAAGAAGCGAGATAAAATAAAAATTTTCTTTATGTTTTTTTCTATTAGTTGGTCTATTGTTAATTTTTTACTTTAAAAATTGTAAAAAAAAGAAAAAAAAGGGCTAGCCTCCGAAGAAGCTAGCCGAGAACTCGAAAGGCTAAGGGGATCATAAAGTTGAATAGCTGAACATGAACTTTCTTGAAGCTTAAGATCATCGGAAAAACTCTACCCCAAGTTCTGAAGTTGTAGCAAGCGGTGCAATTTCACTCGTTCTCTGTTTTCCCAGAACATAAGGGCTTTTTACTCCTGTGATAATTGTTATTACTCTTACTTTTCCTCTGAAATCCCGATTTATCCTTGCCCCTATTATGACTTGCGCATCTGGAGAAAGATTTTCTGTTATTAATTGGCCTATGTTGTTCAATTCTTCTAGCTTCAAGTCGTCTCCACAAGTAACGTGAATCAAAGCCCCTGTTGCTCCTTTGTAATCTACATCAAGCAAAGGATGGCTCAATGCTTGTTTTACAGCTTCTTCAACTCTGTTCTGTGTATCGCTTTCTCCTATCCCTATGCAAGACACATCACCATTTTTCATTATCGCTGCAACGTCCGCATAATCTAAGTTTATCAAGCTTGGAATTGTTATAGTTTCTACAATTCCTTTTATCATTGTACTAACTAGCTCGTTGGCGACTGCAAGGGCTTGCTCTATAGGTAAGTTTCCAGCTATATCTACAAGTCTATTGTTATCTATCACTATTGCAGTATCTACAACCTCTCGCAACTGTTGCAAACCAAACTCTGCCTTGTCTATTCTTGCTCTTTCTGTTTCCCATGGCATTGTAACTACTGCAATTGTGATTGCACCTATCTCTTTTGCAAGTTGTGCTACTATTGGTATTGCTCCTGTCCCTGTCCCTCCTCCTAAACCAGCAAGCACAAACACCATATCCGCACCGCTAACAGCTCTTTTTAGTTCTACTATTGCTTCCTTTGCAGCTTCCCTTCCTTTTTCTGGAAAACCACCGCACCCAAGTCCACGTGTTAGCTCTTTACCTATAAGAATTTTTTCGTCTGCTTTGCTTATACTTAAATGTAACGCATCTGTATTTACTGCATATACTGTTGCTCCTGTAATTCCTTTGTTGAAGAGCCATGTTACCATGTTGCATCCGGCGCCACCTATACCTATCACTTTTATGTTAGCTCTTCCAGCTTTAAGTTCATCGAAGTTTATCCCATATTTGCTAGCTCCTTCGATAGCTTCTTTTGCAAAATCCAAAACCATTTTTTACCTCCACCGAAAGATTTATATATTAGTTGTTCTATTCTTTTTCAGAATAAGTAGAACATTCCCCCTTTTTGAAACATCCCCCAAAAACTTCGTTTTCTTGGCCAACACCTAAATAATAAAATTTTTCAATTCTTTGTCTTTAAATATATTATTGCAAAAAAAAATATATTTTGTAGTATAATTTTCATTAAATAAAAAATCTCTTTTATATTTTTTCAAGTATCAAAAATAGAGTACAAGACAATGTTTTTATACTCATTTTTTCTTTTTTCTTCATGAAAATCAAAATTGTTAGAGTAAAAACGAAACACAAAATCTACGAAGGAAAACTTCTCGAGAGTTATGATCCTGAAATCATTTTAATAAAATTAGAGAATGGCTACAATATTGGTCTAAAGAAAAAAGAAATTCTTAGTATCGAAGAAATGGAAGAGACAAAAATAGAGGAAAAAGAAACGAAAATAGAACAAAACAAGTCTCTGAAAAAAATTGCGATAATTGCGACGGGTGGGACAATAGCGAGCAAGGTTGATTATTCAACTGGGGGGGTTACTCCTGTAAAAAAGCCAGAAGATCTTTTAGAAAGTTTTCCTGAATTGAAGGAAATTGCCCAGTTCGAAGTTTATGTTCCTTTTGTTTTAGACAGTTCGCAAGTTACGAGTAGGGAATGGAAAAAGCTAGCAAAAATTTGTGCAAACCTCTTGAACCGTGAAGAAATAAAAGGAGTTGTGATATTACACGGAACAGATACTTTACATTATACTGCTGCTGCCCTTTCGTTTATGCTTCAAAATTTAAACAAACCTGTTGTTTTTACTTTTGCGCAAAGAAGCATTGACAGAGGATCTAGTGATGCCTATCTAAATTTGAAATGCGCTTGTCTTGCAGCTCTGTCGGATATTGCAGAAGTTCTCGTTGTTGGTCACGAAGACATGAACGACTTGAGTTGCATTGTGTTGAGAGGGACAAAAACAAGAAAAATGCATTCGACAAAAAGAGCAGCTTTTCAAGCAATTAATGACTTACCAATTGCAAGAATTTATCACGACAACAAGATTGAGATGTTATCTAAAAATTATAAAAAAAGAAATGAAAAAAAGAAGGTCGAAGTTGTTCCGCTTTTCGAGGATAAAGTAGCGTTGATAAAATTTTTTCCTGGAGCATCCCCGGAAATTTTAGAATATTTTATAAAAAAGAAATACCGAGGAATAGTCATAGAAGCATTTGGACTAGGACAAATATCAGAGAGTTGGATACAAAGGATAAAAAAAGCTTGCAAGAAATGTGTAATTTGCATAACGACCCAAACCATTCACGGAAAAGTAGATCCTTATGTTTATGCTCCTGCAAGAAAATTACACGAGGCAGGAGCTTTGTTTCTTGAGGACATGATTTCAGAAACCGCTTATGTCAAACTTGGATGGCTTCTTGGCCAGTATGACCTTAAGAAAGTGAAAGAACTTATGTTAAAAAATCTTGCCAATGAGGTTAATATGAGTTAATTTTTTTCCTTAATATTTAAGGGTTTTTGTTTGAGTATTTTGTGAAAAGTAGTTCTTATGGCGAAAACTTAAAAAACGTAATATTTAAATATCTATTTTGTTGTATATAATTGGCTCACATAAAATAATCAATCATCGTTCATGATCAAAATTGAACAGCGAATTCTGTGAGCTATAAAAATAATAAATAAGAAATTTAAGAATGGGAAAGATAAGCCCTCCTTCGATAAAATATATAATAAAAGCAAAATTTAGCGCCGAAGGGATAGTAGAAAAACCCGACGTTATAGGAGCAATATTCGGACAAACAGAGGGCCTTCTAGGGGAAGAATTAGAGCTGAGAGAATTGCAAAAGAAGGGAAAGATAGGAAGAATAGAAGCAACTTTACAAGTTAAAGATTCAAAAACAGAAGGCATTGTTGAAATACCTACTTCAATGGACAAGACTGAAACTACAATAATTGCTGCCGCGATAGAAACAGTGGACAGAGTAGGACCGTGCGTTGCAAAATTTGAGATTTTTGAGATAGAGGATGTAAGAAGCAGCAAGAGACAGTATATAGTAGAAAGGGCAAAAGTTTTACTTGAGAAGCTGGCGGCAAGCTTGCCTGAAAAAAAAGAAATAGAAAACGCAATACTCGTGCATTCAAAAATATCCAAAGTTTCTGAGTATGGTATAGAAAAATTACCATGTGGTCCAGATATTGAAGAAGCAGAAGAAATAATAGTAGTAGAAGGAAGAGCTGATGTTGTAAATCTTCTGAAAGCAGGAATAAAAAATGTTATTGCAATGGACGGTGCTTCTCTCCCAAGAACAATAAAAGAATTAGCCAAAAGAAAAAAGATAATTTTGTTTATAGACGGTGATAGGGGAGGACTATTAATAGCAAAAAATTTGATAGAAAATATACCACTCAAAGGCATAGCGAGAGCACCTGATGGAAAAGAAGTAGAAGAGCTTACAGAGAAAGAAATCAATACTTGTTTGAGAAATGCTTTAAGTGTGGAAGATTTCAAAAAAACTTTTTTGAGCAAGAAAAGAAGAAAAGAACACCATAAAGAGGAAGGAAAAATAAACTTTGAAGAAATCTTCAGAAAAATAGAGGGGACTAATTCTTGTATTGTCTTTTTTGATTCAGCAGGAAAAAAAATGTCCAAAAAAGCTGTTGGAGAATTAGTAAATTTCTTATATACTTTGAAAAAGAATCAAACAAGAATATACGCTTTGGTTATAGATGGAACGTTGACGAAGCAAGTCCTTAATCTTGCTGAACAACTTTCTTGCAAATTTATTGCTGCAAGAAATTTCCAAGCAACTTCAGAAAAAATAAAATTCATAAGTTTTTGAAAAATAAGAAAAAGCAGAGATAATGTAAAAGCTCCGAAACTAACTTTAGAGTTTTTTTGGAATAACCTCAATGCAAACTCCTGCTGCGACAGTTTGTCCCATGTCACGAATTGCGAATCTTGACATGTAAGGATTTTTTTGCTGAGTTTCTATGACTAAAGGTTTCATTGGTTTAAGTTTAACTATTGCGACGTCTCCTTTCTTCAAGAAATCTGGTTTTTCTTGCAATACAGATCCTGTTTTTGGATCTATTTTTTTCACTAGTTCGAGGAAACGAACAGGAACTTGTGCTGTGTGAACATGCAATACGGGTTGGTATCCGGGAGCAATTACGGTTGGATGATTTATTACTATTATCTGGGCCAGGAATTCTTCTGCAACAGGAGGAGCCTCTGTTTCTAAAGCTATTACATCACCTCTTGCAATATCCTGTTTTCCTACTCCTCTTATGTTAACCCCTACATTATCGCCGGCTATTGCTTCTTTTAGTTGTTCGTGATGCATTTCTATTGTTTTTACCTCTCCAACAATTCCCTTGCCAGTTCTGGCAGGCAAAATGATAACTTTGTCGCCAGGCTTCATCTTTCCTGTTAAAATTTTTCCTACAGGAACAGTCCCTACCCCTGTTATGGTATAAACATTTTCTATTGGCATTCTTAATGGCATGTCAACGGGTTTCTTAGGAGGCTCGAACAAATCGAATTGCTCTAGCAAAGTCGGGCCGTTGTACCATTTCAAATTTTCAGATTTTTTTGTTATATTGTCTCCATAATATGCGCTTGCAGGAATGAAATTAATTTTTTCTACTTTGTACCCAGTCATTTTGAGCAAATTTTTTACGTCTTCTAATACTTTATTATATTTTTCTTGGGAATAGTTTACTGTGTCCATCTGGTTTATTAGGACAGCAATTTGTTCTACTCCCATTGTTCTGCATAACCATACATGTTCCTTTGTTTGTGCCATTACACCATGCTGGACTGCAACAACAAGAATTGCAGCATCAGCCTGGCTTGTTCCTGTAATCATGTTTTTTACGAAGTCCCTATGGCCGGGCGCATCTATTATAGTAACTTGATATTTTTTTGTTATAATTTTTCTATAAGCGAGATCTATAGTCAAGCCACGTTCTCTTTCTTCTTTTAATCTATCCATTACAAAAGCAAATTCAAATCCTTTTTTTCCCAACTTTTCTGCTACGTCTCGCATCTTTGTCAATTCTTGTTCAGAGAATAAACCACTTTCGTAGAGCAGTCTTCCTATTGCTGTGCTTTTTCCATGATCTACGTGGCCAACAAAGATAATGTTAAAATTCGGTTTCTCGCCTGCCATGTTTAAAGTTTGCCGAATTATATTTATAAATCTTTCGATTTATTTTTTATGAGTATAATAATTGTGTTAAATTTTTCTATTTCTTTCAAATTTTTATTGTATTTTTCCGAGTTGTTAAAATCATCTATTTCTAATGTTGCAATATTGAAAATTTTTCCTAACTTTTCCAAGTAAAGTTGTTCTGCTTGAGACGATACTATGGAATTTATTAAATCTATTTCTTCAGACCAGCTATCTGGTATTTGTATGGAGGTATGTTCTTTAAGAGATTCGAGGATTTCTGATAATTTTTGTATTGTTTCCTCGATTTTGTTCTCGAGGGTGGAATAAGTTTTTCTTACAATTTTTTCAAATTCCTCCTTATTTTTTCTATACATCTTTTCTTTTTTTTAAATTGGAAAAGACGAAGTTTTTTTGGATGATAGGTACCCAATATTGATACGGGAAATGCATTATTTTTTAGATAATCATAAAAAGAAAGACAATCCTCTAGCGAAAAAAACTCCTTATTACATCGTTGACCGTTTGAAGACCCATACCTTTATTATAAAATTTCTCTTTATCCATCCACGTTAATTTTTCTAAAACCCCATCATCAAAAAGTTCGTATACAATCCAAATTCAGTTAATGGATTGAAAATGAATATATAATAATTTGATGATATATTCTAGAAATAGTTCCGTTTTTATTAATTAGTAGGAATGTCTCATTCTCATTAACACTTCCAATAGATCCTTCTTTACCATCCATAGAAAGATCTACCCTACAAACATCTAAAATTTTTTCAATTGTTGACGCTTTCTTAAGTACATGTAGTTGTGGAACTGGAATAGAATTTTCAGTTCCAATAATTATAGGAGAAAAGTAGATAGAGTGCTCGCCGCAGCTTTTGAATACTTCAAAACCAACTTCAACTTCTTCTTCATAATAAATTTGTTTTGCTTTTGTTAATCTTTCCTGAAATTAATTGGAATTTATAACCTTCATATAACCTTCAACAAATCTTCTGGAGCTACTTTTTCTAATATCATTTATACGTTGTAGACTCCGAGAATTATATCTTTCCTATGCTTATATCCTGGAATAATAAACATATCCTTTATGATTTTTTCAAGCTTTTTTGTTCTTTCTTCTAACACTTTTTTGAATAATCCTCCAACTTCAGTTTCTCCACGAAGTATGTCTCCGAGTCTTCCACTAATTACTTTCCCATTTTTATAGTATCCTAACCTATTAATCTCTTCTTGTGTTAGATAGCCCCTTCCGCTTCCCAAGTAATGTACTAGAGATAGTCCTAAATCTAAGTTGTTTTCTTTAGGATTTGCTCCTTCTAATTTTATGTCAAAGATAAGACCTTCTACTTCTGCTTTTTTGCTTAAAATATAAAAAGGATTAGGAAGCTCTTTGTACTTCTTTTTTGGGTTTTTTATGATTTCCGTTATTATTTTTATTTCCTCTTCAGAAAAACATTTTTTTAGATTTTCTAGTAGTTGCTTTATTTCAGGAGTTAATTGTTGAAATAAAAAGCCTTTTGACACTAGTATTTCTTCAATAACATAAATTATAATTAACTCTAACACTGCGTTTGTTATTATTCTTGTTGGCCCGGTTCCGTAGGGACCCGGGTTTCCAGGAGGATCAAAACCAGCCATATAAAATTCAATTTCAGAAGAAAGTTTTAAAGGACCCCAGAACGCACCTTTGTCTGAAAAAGGGATAACTCTTCTTAATACTTCGATTTTTAAATGCTCGTAAAGGTCTATTTTTTGTTGTGTTTTTGATTTCATTTTCTGTCAATTAAACTTTGTTTGCATCAAATTAATGATTTATAAGAAAAAAAAGGGTTTATAAATCTTTAGGTTGTTACCACTAAATAAAAGTTAAATATCAATATATTTCAGAAAGTTGTTTTGCGATTGTTTCTGCATTGCCAACGATTCTTTCTATATTCGCGATAAGTTCGGAGAAGAGCATCGTTGTTGCAGGACTTTCTTCTTTCATGAGTAACTTAAGCTTATAAACTTCTTTGAATGTTTTGATGTATTCTTTAATTTCTTCTTCGTATTTTTTGTTGTAAGCTTTTTCCTCCAACATATTGAAGTGATCGGACAAGAGAAGTAGAAGCTTTTTGTTCAATTCTTCGAAGAAGTATTGTGTTTCGGAAGAAAATTTTTCTTTGTTTTTGTTTTTGAAATATGCTATTTGTGCAATATTGACTGCTCTGTCGGCAATTCTTTCTATTTCATCTACTACAGAAGAAAAGGTTAAGAACTTTTTTAATATATCTTTTGATATTTTTGGATTTTTTTGCAAGGTTTTTTCTATGTAAGAAGCTATCTCCCCCTGTAAATTGTCCACCGCGTCTTCCATCAACATAGTTTCCTCGAATTTTTTTTCATCAAATTTTTTCAACAATGCAAAGGATTTTTCTACTATTTGTTGTGTTATTTTTGCTTCTCTTTTTAGTTCTTTCTAGTGCCTCTTTTGGTTTTTCCAAAAAATTTTTGTCTAGATGAAAAGGTAAAAAGTTTATCCTAGACTCTCTTCCAGGAAGGATCGTTTTTATGAACTTGTAATAGGGTTTGAGAAGTAATAGAAAAGCAATAGCCATGACAAAGTTGAAGAAAAAATGAAACAAAGAAACTTTAAGACCGATTGGAAAAGCGAAAGAATCGAGTAAAGAGTTGAGCGGCCAGATAAAAGGTAAAAAAGCGAAAGCACCGAAAACATTAAAGAAGAAATGTGCAAAAGCCGTTCTCTTACCATTTATCGAGGTTCCTATACAGGTTATCAAAGCGGTTATTGTTGTGCCTATGTTTGCTCCAAGAACTATTGCTATTGCAGCGGGTAATTCTAACAAGTTATGCTGAGCAAGAATTATTGCGCTGCTTATTGTAATTGCGCTGCTTTGTACTGCTGCAGTAAAAATAATAGAATAAAAAAAAGCAAGGTATGGGTTTTTGACAGAAAAAAATCTTTGTTGGGTGTATTTTAATGGTTCTATCGAATAAGAGATTAAGAATAATCCAAAAAAGACAATACCTACATAGAAAATTATTTCTCCTACTCTTTTAGTTTTTTTTATAAAAAGAAGTACAAATCCAATCAAAACAAACAGAAAAGAAATTCTTGTTACTCCAATAGCGACAAGATTTACAGTCAAAGTAGTCCCTACGTTGGCTCCGAAAAGTATTGGGAGGGAATAATAAAGGCCAAGGAGGCCAGAACTTACCAGAGCGAGAGTTAGGACTGTTATCGCGCTACTGCTTTGGCTTATTGCAGAAGAAATTGCTCCGAACAAAAAACCATACAAAGGTTTTCTTGTTATCTTTCGAAGGTTTGTTATTATCTTTTCTCTTATAAAAAATTTGAGCTTTTCGCTCAACAAAAAAACACCAAACAAGAATAACACTATTCCGACAATGAAGAAAATTATTGTTTCAAGCATTTTTGGTTCTTACTTTTCCGCGCTTTTTTTCCTTCTCGTTTGAAGCACACAGCTTCTATCCTCTTTTTTTATTAATTGTTTCAAAACAAACTTCTTTAAAAATATTTTTTAAAATTTTCAAAAATGGGGCTGCTGGGATTTGAACCCAGATCTCGTGCGCCCTAGGCACGTGTACTCAGCCAAGTTATACTACAGCCCCTTCTTCTTTATATTGTTTTGTACATGCTGATATATTAATTTTTTTCTGTTTGTTGGAATAATTTTTAAAGTTAAAATAAGTAGAAGATTTATGGCTGGTCCTGCCGAAGGAAAATATCCAATAAAAGCAAAAGTTTATTTACACGAGCAAGGTAAGTCAAGGGCTAAAATAACCCATATAGATATAGAAGCGGAAGAAATAGGTGAAATAATAAAGGAGGGGGAAACAACATATTGCGCAGGAAAGAAAGGGGGGTGCTTTATAGGTTTGAAAAAAGAAATGCTAGAAAGAGCAAAAAAAATCATAGAGAAGAAGAAAAAATGATTTCTTTCAAGTACAAGATCTCAAAAGCAAATACTCATAAGCGTAATGACAAAAAAGGAAAAAAGTTATTCAAAAAATCAATTTTTATTTTGATTTTAATTTTTTTTGTATTTTTTGCAGGAATCTTTCTTGGATTTTTGATTTTTGAAAAAGAATTCGAATTCCCTTTCTACATATTTTCGAGAGATGTCGAGGAAGCAAGCGTTTCTATAGAAGATCAAAATTTGATTTTAAAAGTTGGATGCAGAGCTCTTTTTATGACAATAACACAAGATCAAGCACTTTCTATAAAGGCTGCGTTGGAAAACGTAACCCCCTATAGGCCGTTAACTCATGATATTCTGATGAATATTTTAAGAGAATACGAAGTAGAGATATTGCATGCAGTGGTTCACGATTCAAGAGATGGCGTTTATTTGGCCAAATTATTTCTTAGAAGAAAGAACAAAATACTTTGTCTTGATGCAAGGCCGAGCGATGCTGTGGCAATTGCCTTACGAGCAAACTCCAAGATATATGTTAAAAAGAACTTGATAGAAAAAGCAGAAGAAATTTGTTAAGAGAAAATTTAAAAGTAGTCTTTCTTTTCTTTGAGAGCCGGGATGGCCCAAGTGGTACGGCACCAGCCTGCTAAGCTGGCTCCCGAAAGGGAGGTCTGGGTTCGAGTCCCAGTCCCGGCGTATTTGCGTTATCTTTAAAAATACTTTATTCTTGAGGAAAAAATGGAACAAAAGGAAGAAAAAATTGAAAAGAAAGAAAAAACACAAGAAAAATTACTGGTTCCTGTAGAATATTATATCCAAGCAGGAGTTCATCTTGGTACTAGAGCAGTTACACCCCATATGCGTGAGTATGTTTATAAAAGAAGGGCAGACGGAATAGCGGTCTTAAATACCAAAAAAATTGACGATAAAATAATTATAGCTTCCGAATTTCTAGCACAATTTCAACCAGAAGAAATAGTTTTTTGTTGTAAGCGTGAAGGCTGCGAAAAAATAGTAAAACTGTTCGGGGAGATCACTGGAATAAGAACTTTTACGAAGTACCCTGCGGGTATAATAACAAACCCCCTTCTTTCTAATTTTTTTGAACCTAAGGTGATGTTCATCTCAGATCCTTGGGTTGATGCGAATGCGCTTAAGGACGCTGTTGTTATAAAAATACCTATTGTTGCATTATGCAGCACTAACAACGTGACCAGTTACGTAGATATAGTAATCCCATGTAACAACAAGAGTCCAAAGAGTCTAGGGCTTGTTTTGTACTTGATAGCAAAGCTTTTTCTCGAAAAAAAAGGAATAAAACAAAATATTACTATGGAAGACTTTTTCCAACCAGAAAAAGAAATAGGTCTAGAAGAAGCCAGAAAGATCGTTAGAAAAAAACTAGAAGAAATGAAGAAAAAAAGAGAAGAGGGAATTCTTTAAGCCTCTGCTGGGATTCGAACCCAGGACTTCCGTCTTTCCTTTCTACGAGGACGGTGCTCTACCACTGAGCTACAGAGGCATCTAAAAACATAATTAGCAAAATATATCTTTTTTATAAATCTAATTACTTAGTTTTTGTAACCATTTTTAAATAGATAAATTTTTAAAGTAGAATTTCTGTATATGCAAAAAATGTTAATGAAAAAATCTTCAGATTATACTTTGATAACTTTGCTGCTAGATGCTTCTCAGAAACTTGGTTTAGGCCATGAAGAACTGGGGAAAATTATAGCAAAATGTGTTTTGGGAGAACCAACCAAGAATTCCTTTGCAAAATTGAAGAACTATCACAGAGAAAGAGCAGAAAAACTGAGGGATAAAATTTATTCTGTTTTGAGGGAGATAGAACAAAAAGGTCGAGATCAATATATAAAAAAAATAGAATCAGAAATAAAAAAAAATATAAAAAACATACCATGCGTATCTTCAAATTGGTGGTACACTATTTATAGTGTTTTGTTTGAACAGTTTAATTCATACAAAGAAAAACAAGAAAAAGATCTGGGAAAGAAATTCGAGGAATACTATCCAAAAGAAGAAACAGTTTTGAACGAGTTTTTGAAGAAATTCTTCGAAGAAGGGATAATAACAAAAGTTTTGTTGAATAATGTTCTTAAAAAAGTCTATCCAGTTCAAGTAAAGGAAGCCACCGGAAAAGAGCAACTAAAATCTATGATAAAAGTGATAAAAGAGGAAGGAAAATCTATAGAAAAAATGCGGGAAGAATACAAAACTTTTATAAATACTTTTTTGAATGTTGTTCGTAATTTTGAAAAGCTGGAAAAAATTATTGAGATTTGAATTGCATCAAATTCATCAAATTTTCTTTTTTGCTTAACAAGATTTTACCATCCATGTCGATGTGCAATCTGAGCATGTCGAGGCTGGAAAGTATTACAATTATGTTCCATACTTGTTTGTTTTCATGTCTTTGTAAAATAGCAACAACTTCTTGAATTTCTGAGAAAATTTTTTGTTTTTTCATTTCTTCTGCAAGAATTTTTTCTATATCTTTGATATCTACTTTTATATTTTTTTTCAGGGCTTGAAAATTTTCGACTGGTCTTTCTAATATATCTTGCTTTGATTTAACTTCATCATTTTGCATAAAGAACGTTTTTATTTTGGTTTTTCCTACTAAATAGTCTATTTGCTCACATTCTACTAATAAGTTCCCAAAAGCTTTTCGAAAGGTGAAGAAGGCGCTGTATAGTTTGGCTGTAGGATTATTTTTTTTAAATTTATAAAATTCTTTACTGGATTCGACTTTTTTCAAAAGTTCTTTGAAAGACATTTATCTTGAAAGCAGAGAAAGTTTTTAAATGTTGTTTTTATTACTTCTTTTAGTTGTTTAATATTTGAAAAATTATTTTTTTGCAATTTTCCATAATAATTATAATTCGAAGTACTTCCTGAAAGAATCTCCGAAAGGGTTGTCTGTCAGGAGGAAGTAAATTCTTTAGTAATAAATCTTGTTTTGTATTAGGATCTTTTCTTATAAAGTAGTTTTTGTTATTTTAGATTTTGATAATGAAAATTTGGGTTTTCAACAATTTAATAAAGATTGCCGAAGAATTCAACTTTATTTATAAAAAAGATGTTTTTTACAGAAGTTTTTTAATTTCTGTTTGTTCCTTCAATTTTTTTATGAAATCTTCAAGCTTGATTCCGAATTCTGGTTTTTTGTTCCTTGGTCTTACTGCTAGCGTATTGGTTTTTTCTTCTTTGTCGCCTATCACGACTATGTAAGGAATTTTTTGCAATTCTGCCTCACGAATTTTATAATCTAAAGTAACATCCTCGAAATCTGTTTCTATTCTGAAGCCTTCTTGCTTTAACCTTTCAGCTATTTTTTTCGCAGTTTCAACGTTTCTTTTTGTAAAACTCAAAACTCTAATTTGCACAGGAGAAAGCCACAAAGGAAAAGCCCCGTTGTAGTGTTCTGTCAAAATACCTATGAAACGCTCTATCGAACCAAATATAGTTCTGTGGATTATTTTTACGGTGTGCTGCTTGTTGTCTTTCCCCGTATATTTTAGTTCGAATTTTTCTGGCATGAAGAAATCTACTTGAATTGTGGCACATTGCCACTCTCTCCCTTGAGAATCTTTTATATGAAAGTCTATCTTCGGGCCGTAGAAGGCTCCTTCTCCTGGGTTCAACTTGAATTCTAACTTCAGTTTTTTGAGAGCATTTTGGAGTGCTTTTTCTGCGGCAGTCCATTTTTCTTTTGTTCCTATATGTTCTTTTGGCATTGTTGATAGCTCTATTCTGTAAGAAAAGCCAAATACACAATATATTCTTTGAATAAGTCTAATAATGTTCATTATTTCTTCTTCAAGTTGCTCTTCTGTGCAAAAAATATGGGCATCATCTTGCGTAATTTGCCAAACCCTAAACATTCCTGCAAGAACTCCTGAAAGTTCTTTTCTGTGAACTATACCAAGTTCTGCAAATCTTAGCGGAAGCTCTTTGTAGCTTCTCGGTTTTAGTTTGAAAAGAAGTATTGCTCCGGGGCAATTCATCGGCTTGAGTGCAAATTCTTCGTTTGCTGCAGAAGTAAGAAACATATTTTCTTTGTAGTAATCCCAATGTCCTGATATTTTCCACAATTTCTTTGACATTAGTTGAGGGGTGCTTATTTCTTTGTATCCTTCTTTTTCGTGTTCTTTTCGCCAAAAATTTATTAACAAGTTTCTTAATATTACTCCTTTTGGATGCCAAAAAACACAGCCTGGAGAAACTTCATTGAAACTGAAGAGGTCAAGCCTGCTTCCTAGAATCCTGTGGTCTTGTGGTGAGAGTTTACTTTTATCTAGGATGATCTTTCTTAGTTTTTCTTTTTTTTCTTCAGGAGTTATTTCTCTACTTAGTTCTGCAAGAGGGTGTCCTTTACATTTCAATTCGAATTCTTTGTACCAACCAAAGGGAGCTTTCTTTACGTCGAAGTGTTTTTTCAAAGCTTTTTCTGTTTTTTCAAGAATTTTTGAAGCAATTTCCGGCCTGGCTAGTCTGGAACTTAGGTGCGCGTAAGGATAAAGAACTATCTTTTTACATTTTACTTTTGATGCGATTTCTTTTATGTTTTCAACTAATTTTTCGACCAATTCTTCGTTGTCGTTCTCTTCTACAGTTGTTAAAACAACAAGACATTCTCTTTCTATAGTCTCTTTTTTTTCTGTTTTTTCTGCTCCTTTTATTGCTTCCTTGACGGGCTTGAACTTGATGTAGTCGCAATGCAATGTTAATATCTTCATTGAAAAAGCAAGCACGGGGTATTTATAAAATTTTAGAATTTTGATTATTTAGGCTCTATTTTTTGAATTTCAGAAAAAGGAATAAAAATAGTTGCAGTACTATCCCATCTGGTAATCCTGTAACCTATGTTGTTGCTTTCATAAAATTTCTTTAATTTTTCTTGTTTACCATTCTTAATGTAATAGGCGCTCGAAGGATCCTCTCCAACGATTTCCCATTTATCTGCATCAAAATGTTGTAATGGGAAACAGTCAATATATCCTTGGACGCGATCTCCATTTTTCAAGTCAACAATACAATAATCATTTCCTATATAAACTACAGAAACCTCATCAGCATTAATAGAGAATTGATATTCTTCCAACAAATATAATTTATTTTCTTTTTTCGTAGAGTAAAGAACTTTGTATCTTGGATGGTTTCTTTCTTCCTCTGATAAATCTTTTGGTATTGTAAGTTTTATTTTATTAGAAACTTTTGTTTGTTTCTCTGTTTTTATTATAGGATTTCCATAGAGGTCATAAGAATGAAGTTCTACTAGATATTCGAGTTTCAATCGTGCATTTTTAACATAAATTTCTTGGTCGTTGTTTAGTGTTACTAACCAACATGAGCCTAGCCCAACAAGCGGCGCCAAGAGTAGTTTCAAAATTTTTTCTTTCAATCCCATTTTTCGTTATCTTATTTGATGGCCTTTTATAATTGTTTTTCCTTCGTGGATATATGTATTTCCGTCTTTTTGGATTTCTTCGGCAAAAACCTTGAACTTGATACCTGTAATTTTTAGGTTTTCAAACTCATCTCGGGGAATAGGATAGATCAAAATAAGAGGAAGTGTCTCGTCAGGGTATAGTTTATCATCGTAGACCCATACCATATCAATTAGGCCCCTTTTCTTTAACAATTCTTCTAAGCCGTATCTTCCAGTAATTTGAAACCTGGAGGTAGGATTAACAGTTATTGGTCGCGATACTCCAACTAAATAAGGTAAACATTTACCTTTTCTTATCTCATCTAAGTTTAAAGGATATTTGCCGTTGTTTGTAATTTTCACGTGAGCAAAAAGATATCTCGTTGTGTTATGAATTGTTACAACAGAATCGACCTCTATTTTTGGGATTTCTATTTTCAAATCTCCGTATTCTGCTTCTTCCCAATAGTGATATTCTTTGTTGGTGTTATATTTTTCTGTTTCTTGTCGATTTCTGTAGCTATTCTCACGTGTTCTATTTTCTTCTAAATCTTCTAAGTTCTCCTCATTTTTTCTTTCTTCCTGCTTACCATTACGACCATCGTCGTTTAGATCATAAGATTCCTCCATCCCTTCCGATATTATCGATGGTACCTCTTCTTCTTTTTCTTTCGCTGTTGTATCTTTTTTGCTTTTGTGGTACTTTACCCATTGTCCAATTACAGGATCATAGTATTCTCCTAATATATACCTTTTTTCTATCTCGTCGAAAACAAGCTTATTAATTCCACCACGTCCACCTACAAAAATATCATTATACTTTCTGCCGATCCAAATACTATCCCCACACCATCTTCCTATTTCTTTTCCCGTCTCTCCGTCTATTATAATGAATTCGTAGTTAGGAGACGTCGAGCCGCCAATTCCAGAGCTTCTTTTTATGATTTCATCAAATCCATCTCCATTCAGATCAACTTTACTAACAATTTCTAGATCGTTTTCGTTTTTGATAAGTTTTTTTTGAAGGCCATGCCTCAAAGTTAAATATCCTCCAATACCGATGAGGCCCCCAAGAAATAAAGCAAAAAGAGTTTTTTTAAGTGGCATTTTATTTTTATTTTGTTCGTTTATATTTTCAAACCTCTTAAATCTTTACCGATAGCACGCTATTTCAGTTTTATATTTTAATAGACTTTTCTTTTTTAAACTTTTTCATACAAAATTTTAAATATCCTTTTGGCTTCTTTCAAGGATGAATCCAAAAACAGCTTTGCTTTTGTTTTTGGTGTTGTTTGTTTCTTCGGCAGAAGCCAAAATAGTTTTTACGAAACCTTTTAATACTTATAACCTTGGTGACAGGATAGAGCAACAAATCTCTTTAACGAGCAATACTGGGTTCGAAGGCTTTTTTAGGGTTATGCTTCTTTGCGATGGAAAAGAATTTTTGATTTTTTATTCTCCTGTGATAATACAGCCAGAGAAGGAAAAAATGATAGATTTGAGTTTTGTTCACAATGTTACGGGTTCATGTAAATTTTTTGCAACATTAGAAAAAGAAAAAGTGATAGAAAATGCTTTTTCAGAATCTTTTTTGATTACTGACGAAATAGTTCTCGATTTGAAATTGAGCAAACAATATTTTTTTCCAGGAAAAAATTTGGAAATTGAAGGGAAAGTGCATAAAAGGAGCGGAGAGCCTTTTACTGGAAAGGTAGATTTATTCTTTTTTGGTAAAAATTTTTCTACCAGTGTTGTAAAAGGGGAATTTTTTTTCAGGACGGAAATACCGAAGAATGCAAAAGCAGGAAGAAATTTTTGCATTGTTAATGTTTCTGACGATTTCGGAAACAAAGGAAGCGCTATTCTTGAGTTTGATGTTGCTTCTGTTCCTTCTTCTTTAGTAATAGAATTAAATAATGAGACCTTAATTCCTGGAACGCTTCTTGTTGTCGTTCCAAAACTTCTAGACCAGTCAGATACAACAATAAGAGAAAATGTTTCTCTGAGAATCTTCAAGGTGGAAGATTTTTTGTTCTTCCAGAAAAAGGAGCTCCTTATCGAAAAGCTTGTGCAAAGCGGGGCTTCTTCTTTTTATAGATTCGGAAACTTTTCAGAACCTGGTTATTACATCATAGAAGCTTACTCTCAAGGGTTTAGAACCACAAAAATAGTTTACGTACTTCCGGTGGAAAAAATAGACATCAATTTGAGCGGTAACATTTTGGAAGTAAAAAATCTTGGTAATGTTCCATACAAAAAACCTTTAGAAATTAAACTAGAAATGGGGAATTTTTCCAGAACTCTTGTAATAGATTTAGATTTGGACGTGAACGAGACAAAGATTTTCAAGTTGGAGGCTCCAAAAGGAACTTACGAACTAACTTTTTTGTTGCCGGAGCAAAAAAAACTACGAACGAACTTAATCGGAAAAGTTGTTGCAGCTGTAGAGTTGGGAAAGGAAAGAAAAAAGGATTATTCTTGGGTCGTTCTTGTTATTGCTCTTGGGTTAGCCTCTTTTTTTGTAGCAAGAAAGTTGCTCAAGAAAAAAGTCAAGAAAAATTTAAAAAAGCAAAGCGTGAAAATTTTAAAAGAAAAGAAATCAAAAGAAGTCAGAGAAAAAATGCCAGTACAGCTTTTTTTTGGCGAGACTCCTACCGAGGATGATCCTTTCAAGAAAATTTTCTTAAAGAATTCTTCACAATTTGCGGCCCCATATCTCGAAAGGGCAAAACTAGTAGGTGCAGCAAAAAAACAAGTAAGCGTCGTTGCTTGTAATTTGCGTAATTTTTTTGAATTGGAAAATCTGAGGAAGAAAAATACAATTCAATTCGAAAGAATAATCAACAATTTCTTTCAAAGTTTAATAAAGATAGTAAGAAGTTATGGTGGTGTTCTCGATTATAACAAAAATGAAATTTTAATTTTCTTCTTGAAAGAAGATCAAGAGCTGAATGCTGTTAAAGTAGCAAATGAGTTGAGAGTATTTGTTACTAAATTCAACGAGGAATTAAAGAAAGAAGGAATAGAATTTGAGTTGTCTTCTGGTTTTGGGGTTAACTCTGGCCTTCTAGCTTTTTCAGAAAGTGAAAAAGTAATTAGATACGAAGAAAGCGAGACTACTAAAATTTCAAGAGCGCTTTCCAAAAAAGCTTTCGATGGAGAAGTTTTGCTCGCGAGTAGCATTTACATAAAAATAGGTTCTTTGATTAATGTAAAGAGAATTACCCCTCTTTATCTCGATGAAAGAAGAGCAGTGGAATGCTTTCTTTTGCAACAACCTTCCCCTTCTGAAATAAAATCTCTGCAACAAGGCCGTGTAAGAAAATTTCTTGAAAGTCTTTGATTAAAAATTTTGAAAATTCAAGAAAAGTTTTTCTACAAAGAAAAACTTTAAAAATGTTCTTTCTTGCTTACAAACATGAAAAAGAGTGAGAAAATAGAAAAAATTTTACTGGAAATAGCAATTCAACTAGCAAGAGAAGGAAAAGGAGCATTGTTTGTGGTTAATGATAAAGTAAAATACAAGAGATTGTTCCAACAAAGGATCAAGCCTTTCAGTGTTTTCAGCAAGGGGGCGCAAAAAATTTTGAAAAGCATAGCCCCGTTAGATGGAGCTGTGATTATTACTTCTGAAGGAATAGTGAAAGATTATGGAGCGATGATAGAGACAAAAAAAACTTTCAAAGGATTTGGAACAAGGCATAGCGCTGCCTTTACTGCCTCGGAAGGAGGGATAGCTATTCTATGCTCAGAAGAAGAGAAAAAAGTAAGAATTTTCAAAGATGGGAAATATGTAATGCAGTTGGATCCTCTACAAAAGGGGGTAGAAGCAAAAGTTCCTGCTGTGGTTTCTGTCTTAGAAGTAATAGGAGCCGGAACAGTCGGAACCGTAGGAGTAATGACGATAGCCCCGCATGCCGGAATTGCTTTTTTACCAGGGGTCTTAATTTTTGGGGTTAGCTATTATGCTTTGAAAAAAATAGCAGAAACTTTGAATTTGAAAGAATTATTAAGAAAAGCAAAAATAAAAATTGATTAAAAAAATAAAAAGAAAAAAATCAAAATTTTTTCTTTTTTAACAATAAGCTTACAGCTAGTGCAGCTCCAGCTGTTATCAAGATAATTAAAATCCCTACTGAAGTTTTTGCAGATCCTATCGCGGCTCCTGTGATTGTGTCGGTTTTTTCAATTTCATCTGTGATTATTTTTGTTTTTTCTCTTGCTTCTTCTGATGGGCATACTTCCTTCTCTTTAGGTTTCTCTCGTGTTGTTCCGCATTCGTTTATGTCTTTACATGTTCTGTACATGTATCCAGAAACGCAAGGACCCCAAGGAGAGCATATCCAATTTTCCTTACATTCTTTTTCGAGTTTAGGAAATTCTCCTCCACGAACACCAGGCGTTGTTCCTGTTCTTGGGGTATAACAATTACTTGCATCGATGATGCAGTTTTTGCACTTTAGAGTTCCGTGCGTGTGACCGAAATCTCTACAAGTCAAACCTCCGAAATCATTTCCATCACATTCTTCATCAAATTCTTTTATGTTGTTTCCGCAATAAGCCCCTTTTGGTCCTCTTGGTTTGAATGTTATTTTGTTTCCTGCAACTTCTATGTCGAATGCGCTGTTTATTTCGTTTCTAGGCTTTTCTTCATTATCAAATCCAATTCCTATAACATACTTGAGTTCAGAGCATCTTGGCGTAGAGTTTGGTGCCTCGAATTCTAACGTAACAGAACCGTTTTTTGGATTGTTGTTTCTTGGTCCTATCATAAGGCTTGTTTCATCAAAGTTCCCGTTCCAAGGGAATCTAAGTTCTTCGACATCTTTTGAGCTTGTAGCGTTTTTTAGTACAGGGTTGAGCCATTCACCACCGTTGGGGCCGCAAAGCTTTTCCATTTGCATTGCTACTGCATTTCCTCCATGGCATAAATACATCAAATAGCCGAAAGATGCTGTTTCATTACTTCCTATTTTTAAAGTCACTGATTCTGGGTGTACATACCAGAAAACATCATATTGTAGTGTGATGTTTCTTTCTTCTGTATTGTTGTTTCCTAAATTATCATAAGCAATTACTCTTACTTTGTACTCTCCAGCAGGATAAAGGTGATTAATTTTTCCTTCCCATTTTTTTTGCTTGTATTGAAGTTGTACTCTTTCCAAAACATGGCCTGTTAAATTTACTAATTCTGCATCCACTTTTGAATGGTTTACGCTAGACCCATCATCGAAAATAGTTGCACGAACGCTAAAAGTAAATAGCTCACAACCTATTTCTGCATTCTCTGAAGGATTTATTATTGTTATTGTAGGAGGGGTATTGTCTAGATAGTGTGTTTGATTTTTTGTAGGTTCTCTGTTGTTAAGTTTGTCGAAACTCCAATAGTATAAATTGTACCGACCATCTGCAAGGTCATTATCGAAAGTTAAGTTGTAAGGAGCTATATGGCAACCGCTTTGCTGTACTCCAGATTCATTGCTGATTTCATAACAAGTTTCATAACATCCAACTCCAGAGTCAGAGCAGTTTAATTCGATCTTGGTATTACTTGAAACAAAAGAGCTATAATTCATATAAAGTTTCTTCGTTGTTTCCGGCGGTGTATTGTCTAAATAGTGCTTTTGTGTATTGGTTGCTTCCTGGTTTCCAAGTTTATCAACAGAATACCATTGCAATATATAATTTCCATCACTTCCCCTGATATTGAAAGTTGTTTTGTTTCCTTCTGCTTTTATCCATGTTCCATTGTAGTTATACATTATATAATCGCAACCTATACCTTTATCGTTGCATACTAAAGTTATGCTCGTATTGCTTGTTATGTAATAATTGTTAACATTTGGTGTTCCTACTTCCTTTGTTGTCGTAGGGGCTGTTGTGTCTATATTGTATGTTTTTGAGTCTGTTTTATAATTGCATGCGTAATCTATTGCTTTTTTTGTGACAATGCATTGTCCGTCATTACAATCTTCAGGAACTTTCACACTTATATTTTTGTTGCATGTGGTTTCTATCCAGTTTCCATCGTTTATTTTGTAGTAACACTTCCACAAACCAAGATTATCAGACTCTGCCTCGCTTACTTCGAATGTCTTGTTGAACCAAGTTCCATCCTCAGGCGCAATGATCTCTATTTCTGGGGCTTCTGTGTCGTACCACACTTTTTCGCTTTCATTCCATGGCCCTAAGTTACCAGCTCTGTCGACTGCTCTTACTTTTATATAATAATTCATTCCACTTGTAGGACTAGGAACACTTATAGTTGTTGATGTTGTTTTTCCTTTTGAATACAAACTTCCATTTTGATAAATTTCGTATTCGTAATAATCTATTCCTGCACATCCTGCATCTGTCGCGCTCCAGGAGAACCTTGGAGATTCATTTACGTAATTTGGAACACAATTACTAGGATTTGCATGCCAAACATTAATCGCACTTGGCGTAGATGTGTCGACACAAACGTCACAACAGTCGTCTGGGTAGGTTATGTTTTCCAAATTTTTTGCAGAATCTTTTGCAAGACCACATAGAGTGTGCCAGCCTTCTTGAAGCCAGCCGTCAAAATTCGGATCTGTGTGCCAGATCTCTGTGATGTCGTTGTCATTGCAAGAACCGTCATTACATACAGCATTCCTCGTTGCCAAATTATCCCATTTATATTGTATGTTAATTATGGAGCTATTTCCAGAACCAGCGTCGCTAGAAATTCCATTACCAATAACTTGGGTGTAGTTAACATATGCTTTATAATTTGTACAATTTCTTCTGTTGTAAGTTTCGTTGTATTGGGTGAAGTGAGTTATGTTCGTGTCAGGTTCTTGGGTGTCGTTTTGTGGAGGCTGTATAATTTCATAAATAACTGTTAACTTTACCAAATCATGTTGTGTTTTTGCTCCTCTTCCATCTCTTGCTTGGAAATAAACTTTCAAGTTGTTTATATCTTCTGTTGTGTTTATGTAATCGAGATCTATAGTAATTGTATGGTCTTGATTTGGGAATGGTGCTGAAATTGCGTGCCATGGTCCCCAGTTACCTGTACTATGGTCCCATACTCGTAGTCTTGCTTCTGGCTCTACAGTTCCCGTCCTTTGCCATTCGAATGTTAAAAAAACATCATTTACAATTACATTAGATAAATTCCCTGTAAAGTTCCATTGGATATATTCATTAGTATAGTTGCTCGGCCAGAAGCCGTCGCTTCCGTATCTATTGTCATCACTCGAATTAACTTTTGCCAGATCTGCAGTAGTCATTATATAACCAGAAGCATTTTGCGTTGTATCTATGCCCCATGTAGGATAAAGATCTATTGTTGCTGCAGAAACAGCTTGAAAAAGAAATACTGCTATCAAGAGCCATGCACTAGCAAACAAAAACCTCTTTTTCATTTTTAACCTCCTTTCAATGTCCCGGCAAGGGACTTAAAAATTGAAAAAATTGAAAAATTACTTTACCAAGAGAAACTTGCTTATAAATATTGTTACATCGAAAAATATACATTATCCAGACTATTTTTGTTGCTACTTTTTCTGACAAAATTTTTTAAGTTTGCTTTCTTATTTCTTCACATGATTTCGGAAAAGTTGAAAAGAATGCTCGAAAAGCAGCATTATGTAATTGTGGGAAAACATTCCGCAGTCCAAATTTGCAAGTACACAAAAGAAAGCCTTCGTGGAAAGGATGTTTGTTACAAACAAAAATTTTATGGAATCCAAAGCCATAGATGCTGCCAAATGAGTCCTGTAGTTAATTTATGCCATCATAGGTGTGTTTATTGTTGGCGCCCTATAGAATTTACTTCCTTTACAAAATTGCAACAAGTAGACGATCCTGAAGAGATCATAGGAGGATGCATTGCCGCCCAGAGAAAACTTTTGTCTGGTTTTTTGGCAAACAAAAATGTTTCTAGAGAGAAATTTTTCGAAGCCCAAGAACCGAAACATTTCGCTATCAGTTTGATCGGAGAGCCTACTCTTTACCCGAAAATTGGAGAATTAATTCTCATACTTAGGGAAAAAGGAATAACTTCTTTTCTTGTGACCAATGGAGAAAGCCCTGATGTTTTGAAAAATCTGCAGCGAAAAAATGCATTACCTACACAACTTTATATCTCTCTCAATGCTAGCAACGAAGACCTTTATAAAAAAATTTGCAATCCTATAGGAGGAAGCTGGGAGAACATTTTGAAAACTTTAAGACTTTTACGTATTTTAAAAACAAGAACTGTTGTAAGGATTACTTTGATAAAGGGGCTGAACACACAACAAATTGAAGAATATTCTTCTTTGCTCAAGACAGCAAAACCAAATTTTGTAGAGATAAAGGCTTATATGCATATTGGTTTTTCACAATATAGACTGAGCCGCGAAAATATGCCTTCTCATCAAGAAATAAAAGAATTTGGAAAAAATATTGCATCCTCTATAAATTATAAAATTCTTGATGAAAAGGAAAACAGCCGAGTAGTTTTACTAGGAAAAAGCAACAGAGACAGATTTATCAAAGTTTGATCATTCTTTCTCTAGGATCTCTGCCCTTATTCCTTTTTTTTTGCAAAGCTCTACAAATTTTTTTGCATCGTCGGGAGAACCGACTATGCTTCCGTAGTGCATTGGGATCGCAAGGGAAGGCTTTATTATGCCTGCGGCCTTTGCCGCTTCTTCTGCATTCATTGTATAAGTTCCTCCGACAGGAAGCAAGACAACGAATTCTTTTCTTGGGTTGATGTATTGCATTTCTTTTATTAGATCCGTATCGCCGGCATGATAAATTGCTGCTTCTTTTGTTTGTATAAGATACCCGACATAATTTTCGTTCTTCGAATGAAATTTTTTGTTTGTATTGTAAGAAGGAATTGCCTTTATTTTTATTTCTCCTATACAAAATTCTTTTTCAGGATATGTTAGTTGTATTTCCACTTTTGTATCAATTTTTGCAATCGTGCTCTGGCAATCAGGGGTGCAAAAAATTTTTGTTCCAGGCTTTATGATTTTTCGTATGTCTTCTATAGAGCAATGGTCAAAGTGTCCGTGTGTTATCAAGATTATGTCTGCCTTTTCTCCAGGGGCGATCTGGTAAGGATCTATGTAAATTGTTTTTGAAGTAGTTTTTATCTTAAAGCCGGCATGCCCAAGCCATGAAATTTCTATATCTTTGATTTTCATTTTTTTGCTTTTAAGGTTCAAGCCTTGTTAATGTTCGCGGAAAAGCAATAGCGTCTCTTATATTGTCTAGTTTGCAGATCCACTGAACGAGTCTTTCTACCCCAAGGCCAAAACCAGCGTGTGGTACACTTCCGTAACGTCTGGAGTCTAAGTACCATTCCGCTTTTTTCAATTTTATTTTTGCTTTTTTTAATCTTTCTTTTATCTTTTTTAAATCTGGTTCTCGTGCGGAACCGTCTACAATTTCTCCTACTTCTGGAGCAAAAATGTTGAAATTCATTCCCGTTCCGGGCATCTTTGGATCTTCTCCGTGATAGAATTTTAAGATGCTCAAGGGGTAATTTGTTATAACAACAAAATTATCAAATTGTTTTGCTATTTCTTTTTCTTCCTTTGCTCCGAAATCTTGTCCGTATTCGATTTCATATTTTTTCCTTAGTAATCTTATCGCTTCTTCGTAAGTAATTCTAGGAAAAGGCGCTTTTATTTTCTTTAGATATTCTTCTTCTACACCCAAAACTGAAAGCTCTTTTTGATTGTTTTCGAGAACCTTTTTTATGCTGTACATTATACAATCTTGCGCTACGTTTATCATGTCTTCCATCGAAGCCCACGCTTGCTCTACTTCACAATGCCAAAATTCTGTCAAATGTCTTGGTGTTCTAGATTTTTCTGCTCTAAAAGATGGGGCTATAGTGTAAACTTTTTCAAAACTGCTGACAAGTGTTTCTCCGTAGAATTGCCACGATTGTGTTAAGAATGCTTTTTTTTTGAAATAATCAACTTTGAAAGTTTCTGCACCTCCTTCGCTGGTTATCGGAGTTATTATGGGGGCATCTACTTGAACAAAGCCTTTTTTGTGCAAGCATTCATGCAGAGCAAACAGCACCGTCGAACGAATCTTCAAGCTAGACACTAGCCTTCTCGAACGCAGAGCCAAATGTCTCACATCAAGAAGAAATTCTTCGCTTAGATCTTTTGTTATTGGAAAAGGCTCTGCGAGACCGACTATTTCGAGAGAAGCAACTTCGATTTCGTAGCCGTTTGGAGCTCGTTGTTCCTTACGTAATTTTCCTGCAAGCATCAGAGAACTTTCGATAGTTAATTTTTTTGCTTTTTCAAATAAAGAAGGATTTTCTTTTGTAACAATAGCTTGTATTATATCTGTAGAATCTCTTACAACAATAAAAATTTTTTCTTTGTGTTTTCTTACTCTATAAACCCAACCACGTATTGATACATTTCCTTCTTTTTTTTCCAATGCTTCCTGTATGCTCATGAACTCTTGCATATTTTTACTTAGGAAAAAGGAATTTTTAAAATTTTATAATTATTACTTATCTGCTCTTTTTGACTCCAATTCTTTTACAAACCCTTCTTATAGGACAGATAGAACATTTTGGGGATATCGGCGTACATATCGTTCTTCCGAATAAGATCATAGTTGTATTGAATTCACGCCAAAATCTTTTTGGAAGCAATTTTTTCAATTTTTTCTCTGTTTCTTCTGGAGTTTTTGTTTTTATCCATCCTATTCTATTTGGAATTCTATGGCAATGCGTGTCTATTGGTAATGCATCTTTTCCGTAAGCGAATGCAAGAACGATGTTTGCGGTTTTTTGTCCTATTCCCTTTATACTTAATAATTCTTCTTTTTTTTCTGGAACCTTCCCCTTGAATCTTTCTAGGAGCTCTTTGCATACATGTTTTATTATCCTTGCTTTTCTTTTGTAGAAACCAGAACTGTAGATTATTTTTTCCAATTTTTTAGTTGGAATTTTCAAAATTTCTTCTGGAGTCTTTGCATGCAAGAACAAATTTTTCGCTGCTTTTTCGGTGTTTTCGTCTTTTGTTCTGAGAGAAAGCAAACAAGTGATAAGGACACGAAAGGGGTCATATTTTGAACTTTTTCTGACAGCAGGCTTTTCGTATCTCGAATAAATTTTTTCTAGAATTTCCATTGTTTTAGAGATCTCTCTTTTCATCAACGAGACGAAACCTGACAAGATTTATAAATCCTTTTTTCCAAATCAAGAATAAAATGGGATTGATGTCTGCAAGAAAATTAAAGAAGGAGAGAAAAAAATATAGATGGAGTCATTGGCCTTACAAAAGGAGAATGCTCCGTCTTAAAGAGAGGTTCGACCCCTTGGAAGGAGCTTCTCAAGCAAGGGGTATAGTTTTAGAAAAAATTCAATTGGAAGCGAAACAACCAAATTCGGCCATGCGTAAATGTGTTCGGGTTCAGCTGTTAAAAAACAACAGAAAAATAACTGCTTTTGTTCCTGGCAATCTTGCTTCGAAGTTTATAGATGAACACGACGAAGTCCTCGTTGAAAGCATAGGAGGAAAAATGGGGAGGGCAAAAGGGGATATTCCTTGTGTTAGATATCAAGTTATAGCAGTTAATGGCCAACCTCTTAAAATGTTGGTAAAAGGAAAAATAGAGAAGGCAAGAAAATGAAGATTTTTGGTAAATATTCTACCGAAGAGATTAAAATTGAAGATCCTGGGTTGAAAGCCTACATAAATTTAGATACAAAACTTATGGTAAAAAGCCATGGAAGAGAACGAGAAAGGTTCGGAAAAGCAAAAATAAACATAGTAGAAAGATTGATTAATAGAATAGCAGTACCAGGTCATCGAGGTAAGAAACATAAAATAATTACAAGAGTTACTGGAAAGTTTACCCAACATGCAAAAACAGTAATGAAGACATTTGATTTAATAGAAGAAAAAACGAAGCAGAATCCTTTGCAGGTTTTGGTTAAGGCAATAGAAAATGCTGCTCCTCATGATGAAATAACAACTATAGAATATGGAGGAGCAAGGTATCCACAAGCCGTTGATTGTTCGCCGCAACGTAGGGTAGATCTTGCTTTGAGGCATTTGGTCCATGGTGCTTTTGATAAAAGCTTCAACAAAAAAATTAAATTTTACGAAGCCCTTGCACAAGAGATAATTGCTGCTTCTCAAAATTCTAACGAAAGTTTTGCGATAAGAAAAAAAATAGAGATGGAAAAACAAGCCGATTCCGCAAGGTAAACGTTAATTCTTTATTCTTTGAAAAATTTCTTTCGCTTCCGTCAGAGATTTTCTCTTCTTCTAAAATTTTTTGATTTGTTTGTAGCATATCGATCGAAATATAAAAACTAATTCTTTTTCTTGCTTTTCCTTTTTAAATTTTTAAAAAGCTTGGAGATACTTGTGGATAGATACTTCCTGCATAAATTTTAAAAGTATTATGTAATTTTTTTGAAAATGGCAAAAGAATCCAGAATAGAAAAATACAAAAGATTGATCTGGAAACAAGAAAATATTAGAAATATTTGTACTTCCGCGCATATTCATCATGGGAAGACAGCAATGACTGATAACTTGCTTGCGGCTGCCGGCTTGATGGCAGCAAAATATGCAGGCGATCTAGAAAAAGGAATGATGACATGGCAACACGAAGACGAACAAACAAGACTTCTTACTGTGGATGCGGCAAACGTTAGTATGGTCCACACTTACAAGGGGGAAGAATATCTAATAAACATGATCGATACCCCAGGACATGTAGATTTTTCTGGAAATGTTACACGGGCAATGCGCGCTGTAGATGGAACTATCGTTTTGGTTTGTGCTGTAGAAGGAATAATGCCACAAACAGAGACAGTAATAAGGCAAGCCATGCGCGAAAGAGTTAAGCCTGTACTTTTTATCAACAAATTTGACAGATTGATAAAAGAATTAAAACTAACGCCAGAAAAGATGCAAGAAAGAATAGTGAAAATTATTCGAGACTTCAACAGACTAATAGAGAAATATGCAGAGGAAGAATACAAAGAAAAATGGAGAGTAAGTATACAGGAAGGAAGCGTGGCTTTTGGTTCTGCCGTGGATAATTGGGCACTTAGTTTACCTTTCATGCAAAAGAGAGGAATAACTTTTAAAGATATAGAAAAGATATACGAAATGAAGGAAGAAGAAAGGAAAGAATGGTGTTGGAATAACGCTCCTTTGTATGAGGTAATACTAGACATGGTAATAAAACACATACCTTCTCCGATAGAAGCACAGAAATACAGAATACCAAAGATATGGCCTGGGGATCTTGAAAGCGAATTGGGGAAAGATTTGCTTTCTTGCAATCCTAAAGGAAAGGTGGCATTTATTATAACACGTGTAATTATAGATCCTAGAACAGGAAAAGAAATTTCTGTGGGAAGGCTTTTCTCTGGAACATTGCGGGCCGGAATGGAAGTTTATTTAAATCAAGCAAAGACAAAGCAAAAAATCCATCAAGTCATGATTTATGATGGAATAAAAACAGAACCCCTTGACGAAATACCTGCAGGAAATGTTCTTGCAATAGCGGGAGTTACCGGAAATGCCTCCGAAACAATAACCTTAGAGCCAGAAACTCCTTTTGAAGAAATGAGACACATTTTCGAACCTGTTGTAACACAGGCAATAGAAGCGAAAAAACCTTCAGATTTGCCAAAGTTAATTCAAGTTTTGAAGCAAGTTTCTAAAGAAGATCCAAGCATAAAGGTAGAAATTAATGAAGAAACGGGGCAGCACTTAATTTCTGGAATGGGAGAATTACATTTAGAAATTATAACTAATAGAATAAGAACAGAAAAAAATGTTGATGTAAAAACAAGTCCCCCTATAGTTGTTTATAGAGAAACAGTAAGTAGACCAAGCGGAGTTTTCGAAGGAAGATCCCCCAACAAGCACAACATTTTTTATATGCAAGTCGAACCGCTCGAAGACAGTGTTTATGAAGCTATAAAGGCAAAAGAAATTCCGGAAGGAAAAATAAAGAAAAAAGATGAAAAGCTTTTCAAGACTTTAGTAAGCTTGGGAGTTCCTCATGAGGAAGCACACCAATACAAAGAAATTTATCGCGATTGTGTTTTTTGTGATAAAACGAGAGGAATAATCGCGATAGGGGAGGTTATTGAGATGGTTATGCAAGCGTTCGAGCAAGTCGTCGATCAGGGAGTCTTGGCAAGGGAGCCGTGTATGAAATTGAAAGTTTCTCTTATCGATTGCAAACTTCATGAGGATGCTATTCACAGGGGTCCGGCGCAAGTTATTCCTGCTGTAAGAGACGCTCTCAAAGCAGCAATAAACGATGCAAAACCACTACTTTATGAACCACTTCAAGTTCTTCTTTTTGAAACTCCTCCAGAATTCATAGGAGAAATAACAAAATTGATCCAAAGCAAGAGGGGCCAGCTCTTAGGGACGGAGCAGGAAGAATATCAAGTACAAATAAAAGCGCAAATGCCTGTAAGCGAAATGATTGGTTTAAGTAATGCTCTAAGGAGCGCAACCGAAGGAAGGGCAACTTTTTACATAGTGGATCAACTTTTTGCTCCAGTTCCTCGTGAACTGCAAGACAAAATAATAAAACAAATAAGAGAGAGGAAAGGACTAAGCGATTAAAAATTTTTACATTCTTCCGGTCTTTTGTCGAATCTGATTCTGAGAAAACTAGGAGCCCTTAGTTGTCTACCTCTTGTTATTTCTAGGTATTTCACTTCTACAACAATTTTTGGTTTTATCTAAGTTACTTCCTTTTCTTTTATTTTTTTAGTATCCTTCTTTTTCAAAGGAGAAACTCTTGTCCTGAGGGCTACCATTTCTTTTTTTAGTTTTTCTAGACTAGAAGAGACCCGAAACTATCTTTTCTTTTTGATTTTCCTTTCGTAAATCCTATTACTACGGCATCAGTCGTTTTGAAATTTTTTATTTTCAACCATGAGAAAGACCTCTTTTGCTCGTAAGTTGAATTTATCTTTTTTGCAATTACACCTTCCAATCTCTCTTTTTTTATTTTTCTCCACAATTTTTTTCCGTCTTTTGCGTATGGGCAGAGTACTATAAAGGGAGAATTTTTAATAATACCTTCCAAAATCTTCTTTCTTTCTTTTACTGTTTTCTTTATTAAAGAAACACCGTTCAACTCGAGAATATCAAAAACAAAAAGAGTTGCTGGTAACTCCTTTGATCTTATTTCTATCAATGTTTTATTTTTCAATTGTTCTCTTTGTTGTAGGAAGTTGAAGTTTGGTTTTCCTTTTTTGTCCAAAATAATCAACTCCGCATCAAGAACGCATTTTCTTGCCATCAAATTTTTGTGTATATTTTTCAGTTCAGGATATCTAGAAATTATGTTTTTCCCTCTCCGATTAATAAGTTTTATTTCTTTTTCGTTTTTGTATATTAGAACTCTCGTTCCGTCTAGTTTTGGTTCGAAAATATATTCATTGCTGTTCAAGATATGCTTGTCCCCTATTTCAGCCAGCATTGGCTTGTAATTCATTTTACAATATTAGTTCTAGAATTTTTTTCTTTGTATCTTCAACTTTATTTTTCTCGAGCCACATGATAGTTCCTTTGTCTTTGTAAATTTTTATGTAATTTCTATGCAAGGTGGCAACAACATTTTTTTCAGAATCGATAATTTTGGAAATCATTTCTTTGAAAGCATCGCTGAAAAATTCCATTTTTCCTATTTCATCTATAATAAGAATTTCTGCTTTTTCTATACTCTTCTCTGTTTCCTTTACCATTTTGTTTATACCTTCGATGTTGACATGGTATTTTCCGATTTTCGGTCCCTTTCCGTTTGTCGATGCAAGGATTTCTTCTTTATTGCTTGCTATGTCTTTTATCAAGAAACCCCTTCTTCGGTTTTTTTCTCTTATTTCTGTTGTGACGACGCCGGCTATTTTTTTTCTTTCTTTTAAGTCATTTATCAAAGAAAGAATCAAAGTTGTTTTTCCACACCCCGGAAAACCTGTAACGAAAATTTTCATTCTTTTTTTGGTTTTATACTTAGTCTTAATGCCTCTACTAGTTTTTCTGGCTTTGGCTTTTTTTGTTTTTGAACTTTTTTTCCAACGATTGTTTCCTTCAATTTTTTTTCGAATGTGTCTTAATATTTTTCTAGTTCAGGCTCTTTGGAAAGAACAGCCACGAGTTTTTTTGCAAGTTCGAATTCATCCTTTGTTATTTGTACTTTCTCTTCTAGCTCTTCCAATTCCATAGGTTTTATTTCGTAGGGATAGTATAAAGTAGTGAGAAGAAGCCCTTTTCTGTATGGTCTTACAAGAACAATATATTCTTTTTGGTGCAAAATCATTCTGGCGAATGCAACTCTTGCCGTAGCGCTGAGGACTTCTCTGAAAAGCCAATAAGCTTTTTCTTTCTTTTTTTCTGGGACAACATAATAATTATTATGAAAAAGAATAGGATCAAACCTATCGAACGTCGTGACTCCGATGATCTCGATTTGTTCGGCCTTGTTGGGTTTTATCTTTTCTATTTCTTCTTTGGTGAAAACTTTCCACTTTCCTTTTTCTATCTCTATTCCGTGCTTTACGTCCTGCCAAATAACTTCTTTCCTACATTTTGGACAATAACGTCTATATCGCAACGGCGTATTACATCTACCACAAAGCAAACGAAAACTAAACTGCTTCGGATGAGTAGCGCTATAGAGTTTTACTAGTATGTTAACTAAACCGAAATTTAAGCTTCCCTTCCATACGGCTTTCATTTTTTAGAAAAAGAAAACATATTTTTTAACTTTATTCTTAGAAAAATCTTTTAAAATATGCACGGTTTTTAAATATTAAAAAGAGTAAAAAATGATTGTTGGAATAGCAGGAACAATAGGTGCTGGTAAAGATACCATAGCTAATTTTTTTGTAAAGAATTATAATTTCAAAAAAATTGTTATGAGTAATTTTCTGCGCGAAATAGAGAAGCATAGGAGAGTCAAGCCGACGAGAGCAAACTTGAGAAAACTTCAATTAGAATTGAGAAAAAAATATGGTGAAGAGATTTTAATGGAGATGCTTCTTTCCAAAATTGTAGAAAAAAATCTAAAGAGGGTGGTTATTTCTGGAATAAGAACCCTTGCCGAGATAAAATTTTTAAAAAAGAAACTAAACGCCAAAATTATTTTTGTTGATGCAAAGCCAGAAGTAAGATTTTTAAGAATCAAAAAGAGAGGTCGTATTGGAGATCCAAAAACTTATGAACAATTTCTGCACGAGGACGCAATAGAGAATGCGATGTTTTCTTTGAAAAAAGTAAAAAAGTTTGCAGATTTTGTAATAGACAATTCTTTTGATGTTAAAAATATGGAAAGGCAAATTAGAAGGATTGCTAAAAAAATGAAACTAAAGTAAGGATTAGTTTTGTGCTATCCAAGAATTGGCTTTCAAAAACTTTAAAAAGTTTTATTTTTTCATTTTTTTGATGGCAACAACAAACTTGAAAATCCAAAATATTGTGGCAACTACTTCTCTGGGTGTAAAAGTTCCGTTGGTTAAACTTCTTCGAAGTCATTCGAATACAGAATATAATCCAGAACAATTTCCCGGTCTTGTTTTGAGGATCAAAAAACCAAAATCTGCGGTTCTTGTTTTTAGCTCTGGTAATTTAGTATGCACTGGGACAAAAAATACAGCTCAAGTCAACGAAGTCATTAGACAAGTAATAAACCAATTGCGTAAAATAGGAGTAAAAGTAAAAGAAAAACCTAAAATTACTGTTCAGAACATAGTAGCTTCTGGCTCTACCAATTTGGTTCTTAATTTAAACAAGCTTGCTTTGATGCTGGAAAATACAGAATACGAGCCAGAACAATTTCCAGGTCTTGTTTACAAATTAGATAAACCAAATGCTACTTTTCTTCTTTTCAGCAACGGAAAACTTGTATGTACAGGAACAAAGAACAGGAAACAATTAGACGAAGCAATGAAACAATTGGTTGTAAATGTTAAGGCAGCAATGAGTAAGTAAGGTTTAGTCAACCTTTCGAGCCTGTCTTCTGACTTTTCACTTTTAAAGTATCAAATAAATAAATAATTTTTTTGGATATATTCAAAAACAATAAAAAATATAAATCTATTTTCTTTTTTTATGAAAAAAGAGAAAAATGACTAGCCAAGAAGATTTACTTTTGGAGGCAAAGGAATTTTTTGAATATTACAAAGAGGAAATAGGAAGAGCTGCAAAAAAAGGAAAGAAAGCAATTCAAGTTTCTTTTCACGATATAGCAACTTTTTCTCACGAACTCGCAGAATACATTTTAAACAAGCCTGAGGAAGCGATAGCTTTGATGGAACTCGCTTTAGAAGAATTAGGTCTTCTTACGTCTCCAAGGATAAGGCTTACTGATTTACCGGAATCACAAATCCTAAAAATCAGAGAAATAAGGGCAAAACATTTGAATCAACTTCTTGTTATTGAAGGAATTGTAAGACAAGCATCTGAAGTCAGGCCGCAGGTTACGAATGCGAAGTTTGAATGCCCTACTTGTGGAACAGTAATTTCTGTCTTACAGCTAGAAAAAAAATTTCGTGAACCTTCTAGATGTTCGTGTGGAAGAAAAACCGGTTTTAAGCTATTGAGCAAAGAACTTGTTGACGCACAGAGAATTGTAATAGAAGAAAGCCCGGAAAGTCTGAGCGGAGGCGAACAGCCGAGACGTATAAACGTATTCTTGAAAGAGGATCTTGTTGAACCTAAGATGGAAGAACACACCAATCCTGGTTCTAGAGTTAGAGTAATAGGTATACTCAAAGAATTGCCCGTTCCTTTAGTTGGAGGAGGCATCTCTACAAGATTTGACTTTATAATAGAAGCAAATAATATACTTCCTTTAGAGGAGACTTATGAAGAGTTGGAGATTACAGAAGAAGAGGAACAACAAATTAAAGAACTGGCGGCAGATCCAGAAATTTATAAAAAACTTGCTGCAAGCATCGCTCCTAGTGTTTTTGGTTATGAGGAAATAAAGCTGGCAATAGCATTGCAACTTTTGGGCGGAGTTAGAAAAAGAAAAAGCGATGGAACTTATAGTAGAGGGGACATTCACATACTTCTTGTTGGAGATCCCGGAACAGCAAAAAGTGTAATACTTAAGTTTGTTGCTAGCGTTGCTCCAAAAGGACGATACATAGTCGGAAAGGCAGCAACGCAGGCAGGAATTACTGCAACAGTGGTGAGAGACGAGTTCTTGCGGGGCTGGGCTCTGGAGGCTGGGGCGATGGTTCTTGCCAACAAAGGAATCGCTTGTATTGATGAAATGGAAAAAATGACAGAACAAGATAGAAGCGCAATGCACGAAGCAATGGAACAACAAACAGTAACAATAAGCAAAGCAAATATTCAGGCAACTTTGCGGGCAGAAACTGCCGTTCTTGGAGCAGCCAATCCAAAATTTGGAAGATTTGACCCTTATCAACCTGTAGCACAACAAATAGAAATGTCTCCTACTCTAATAAACAGATTCGATTTGATTTTTATGCTGAAGGATATACCAGAAAAATTGAGAGACGAAGCAATAGCAACTCATGTGTTGCGAGAGCATCAAGGTCAAGGAGCTAAGATGGGAATACCTAAGGATCTTCTCCAGAAATATATTGCATATGCAAGACAAAAAGTTTTTCCACAATTAACAGAACAAGCAATAGAAGAAATAAAAAGATTTTACGTTGAACTGAGAAACCTGCCGAGTGTTTCTGAAGATTTGATAAGACCGATACCGATAAGTGCAAGACAACTGGAAGCATTAATAAGATTGAGCGAGGCTTCTGCGAGAGCACGATTGAGTAAAAAAGTTACTCGTGAAGATGCGAGGAGAGCAATACAAATAATGCAGTTTTATTTGTTGCAAGTTGGGATAGATAAAGAAACTGGTAGTATAGATATTGATAAGATTGTTACAGGAATTCCGGCCAGCGAAAGGAGCAAGATTGTTCTTGTTAGAGATGTTATTATAAAACTTGAAAATAGATTGGGAAAGTTAATCCCGATTCAAGAAGTGGTAGAAGAATTAAAAGAAAAAATTCCTATCGAAGAATTGGAAGATATTATAGACAAGCTGAAACGTTCCGGGGATATTTTCGAGCCCAAAAAAGGATTTTTGCAAAGAGTTTGAAGAATTAAATTTTTTAAAAAATGCAAGAAGAATTCAGAAAGAGATTTACAGCTTATAAGCTTAGTATAGGAATGCTGTTAGAAGGAAAGCCTATTTTCGAAAATGGAAAATTCAAAACACTTATTTTTAATAACAAAGAAATTTATCGTGTCAACATCATTGCTACAGTAATAGATAAATTTATCAGCGAAGAGAAACCTTATATAGCTTTAACAATAGACGATAACACAGGGGTAGTTCGCGTCAAGGCTTTTGCCGATGATGTAGTTTTACTTAAAAATATAGAAATTGGAGACACAATATTAGTAATAGGTTTGTTAAGATATTTCGGAGAAGAACTCTATATTTTACCAGAAATAGTAAAAGTTTTGGATCCAAAATGGCTACTGGCTAGAAGGTTGGAGTTGATGGAAGAATATAAAACGCTTTATGAAGAGACAAAAAAATTTGAAAGAATGATAAAAGAAACATCGAAAGAAAGCCTGAGAGAAAAACTACTTGAAATGATTGCAAAAGCAGAACCACAAGGCGGAATAAGTATAGAGCAACTAATTTTGATGTCGGAAGAACCTCCAGAACAGATAAATAGAGAGATAGAAACTTTGCTCGAAGAGGGGGTAATCTTTGAGTCCAAGCCAGGTTTTGTTAGAATTCTGTAGTCTTATTAATTGTAGCTTCATTGTAGCTTTAAATTACAAGCTAAATCTTTAAAAATCTTTGGAGTTTGAAGATTTTATGGCTCTTAGAAAAGGACACTGTTACAGCAAGCTCGAGAGACCTTATACAAGAAAAAGCAAAGTGAAAAGCAAGAGCTACATAAAGGCGATTCCACAATCGAAAATTTCTAAATTTGTGATGGGTAATCTTCAAGACTATTACGCAAACAAATTTAACACATGTGTTTCTCTTGTTTCTAGTCAAGAAATTCAAATAAGGGATAATGCAATAGAAGCTTCAAGAATACTCGTGCTAAGAGAATTGACAGAAAGAGTAAAAAATTTTTGCTTTTTACTTTCTTGTTATCCCCACCATGTTTTGCGTGAGCACAAAATGCTTACAGGGGTAGGAGCTGACAGAATGCAATCCGGAATGAAGCATTCTTTTGGGAAGCCTGTCAGTCTTGCGGCCCAACTAAGGAGGGGATCAAAAGTTTTTTCTGTTTATTGCATGAGTGAAGAGGTAGAAAAAGTTAGGGAAATTTTGAAAAAGGCAACAACAAAATTTCCTGGAAAGTACAAAATTATTGTAGAAAAAATAAATACAAAGTAAAATGCGGAATATACTCTGGCTTCGAGACGTTAAAAAAGAGGATATAAACATAGTAGGGGGAAAAGGAGCTCATCTCGGAGAAATGTACAATGCTGGTTTTCCTGTTCCAGAAGCTTTCATAATTACTGCACAGGCATTCAAAGAATTTATGGAAAAGACCAAACTCAAAGAAAAAATTTATGGATTTTTAAAAGTAGATATAGAAGACACACAACAGCTCGACAAAATTTCAAGAGAAATTCGTGAATCGATAGAAAAAGCAGAAATACCAAAATTTTTGGAAAAAGAAATCATAGACGCCTACAAAGACTTAAGCGAGGAGGAACCTTCTTCCTTGTTCGAACCGTGTTTTGTCGCTGTTAGAAGTAGTGCAACGACAGAAGACTTAGAACAAGCGAGTTTTGCCGGCCAGCAAGAAACTTTTCTTAACGTTAAGGGTAACGATGCCTTGATCGAAGCTATAAAAAAATGTTGGGCTTCTCTCTTTACTGCAAGGGCAATTTATTATCGAGCGAGACATGGCTTTTCCCACGAAAATTCTTTTATCGCTGTAATAGTTCAAAAAATGATGAATTTCGATAAGTCGGGGGTTATTTTTACGATAAACCCTTTGACAAATAACGAAAAAGAAATAATTATAGAGGCAGTTTTCGGTCTTGGAGAAGGAATTGTTTCTGGAGCGATAGAGCCGGATCATTATGTTCTAGACAAAGAAACCGGAAAACTTCTCGATTCTAGAATAGGGATTAAAAATTTTGCGGTTGTACGGAGCAGCGAAGGAAAAACCATAAAAAAAGAATTATTTGATGAAGATAAAAAAAAGCAAGTTCTTCTTGACTATGAATTAAGGAAAGCATGGGAATATGCTGTGAAAATAGAGAAATATTATCACTTTCCGCAAGATATCGAGTTTGGTTTCGAAGCCGGAAATTTTTATGTCGTGCAATCCAGACCAGTAACAACAACAAAAAAAGAGATGAAAGATAGTTTTAGGACAGAGGAAGTTCCGTTGCTTCTCGGACTTCCTGCTTCTTCTGGCGTTGCTTCTGGAAGAGTAAGAATAATACATTCTTTGCAAGAGCTTTCTAAAGTACAACAAGGAGACATTCTTGTAACGAAAATGACAAGTCCTGATATGGTTGTGGCAATGCAGAAAGCTTCTGCAATCGTAACAGACGAAGGAGGAGTTACTTGTCATGCAGCTATCGTTAGTAGAGAACTTGGGATTCCGTGTGTAGTAGGAACAAAAAAAGCAACTAGAATTTTGAAGGATGGTATGATCGTTACTGTCGACGGAAGTGCAGGAAAAATTTATAGTGGTTATAAACAACTTGAAGTTCCAAAAGAAATAATTAGCGAAGAAATGCGTATTGCGTGGGAAGAAATGAAAAAAAAACGCAGGAAAGTAGATTTAAAAGTTAATTGTGATCTTCCAGAAATTGCAGAAAGAGCAGCGGCCACGAATGCAGATGGAGTTGGTCTTGTCAGGATAGAGTTCATGATAGCAGAGAAAGGAATTCATCCTGTATTTTATTTGCAAGAAAAAAGATTAGATGATTATAAGACTTTATTGGTTTCTGGCCTCGAAAAAATTGCTTCTGCTTTTAAAGGAAAGCCTGTGTGGGTAAGAACTTCAGACATGAGGACAGATGAATATAGAAATTTGAAGGGAGCAGATACAGAGCCAAAGGAGGATAATCCTATGCTTGGATGGCACGGAATAAGGAGGAGCCTAGAACAAGAAGAAATTTTAAGAGCAGAATTCGAGGCAATAAAAGTTTTGCACGATAAAGGATATAATAATGTAGGGGTCATGCTCCCTTTTTTGATAAGTATCGAAGAATTGAAGAGAGCAAAAGTAGTAATGCGTAAAGTAGGTTTGGAGCCATGCAAGGATATTGAATTTGGTGTTATGTTAGAAACTCCTGCAGCATGTTTAATCATAGAGGATTTATGTTTAGAAGGAATATCCTTTGTAAGTTTTGGTACTAATGACCTAACACAACTTGTTTTGGGAGTTGACAGGAACAACGAGAAACTTGCATCTTTATACAATGAAATGCATCCGGCGGTTTTACGGTTAATAGAGATGGTAATAAATACTTGTAAGAGATATGGTGTAAAAACAAGCATATGCGGGCAAGCAGCATCTAATCCAGAAATGGCAAGATGGTTAATAGAAAAAGGAATAGATAGCTTATCAGTAAATATAGATAGTGTAGAAAGAATAAGAAGCTTGTTGTAGTATCACTATGAAGTAATTAATCAGAAAAATTTTAAAACCTTACTTTCCTTTTTTCTTGAAAATGTTGGAAGAAGAAGCAAAAGAGAGAGGAATAAACATAGAAGCGTTGCGGCAAGAGCAAAAGAAACTTTCGAAGCAGGTTTCTTGTAGAGATGCTTTTGATTTTTCTGCTGCAACTAGATTTGGAGCTATAGTTACATATCCGATAGATGACAAGTTGCTTGCTTCTGCAGTTCTCCTTAACGAAAATTTAGACACAATAGAAAAAAAATTTGCAATAAAAAAAGCAAAATTTCCTTACATACCTGGTTTTAGGGCTTTTCGCGAACTTCCAGTTATGCTAGAGGCCTATGAAAAAATGGAAGAGCAAGCAGATGTTTTTTTCATTTTGGGTCACGGAATAGCACACCCTCGTGGTTTGGGAATTGCAAGTCATTTTGGCGTAATGGTGGAAAAACCAACGATAGGGATAGCAAAGAGCATAGATTATGGAAACGAAAAAGAAAACAAAGTCTATGATCCAAAAGGAAAAATCATTGCAGAAAAAGTCCTTACTAAGAAAGGAGCAAAACCAATTTATGTTTCAGTTGGCCATATGATAAGTTTGGAAACCGCAGTAAAAATAACAAAAAAATGTACAAAAGAGCCACATAAATTTCCAGAGCCACTTGTGGAAGCTCGAAAATTTGCAAAAAAAATACGGAAAGAATTTGTAGAAGATGAGACAACTACGTGATTATCTTTTAATCTTAGAAGGGAAAAAACTTCCGAAGTTTAAGTTGGCTCGTTCGAGAGGGATTTTAAAAAGAAAAATAAATCAAGCAAAAAAAATCTTAGAATCATGCGAGTTATGTGAAAGAAAATGTCATGTAAACAGATATAAAGAAGAAGGGTGGTGTAGAGTAAAAGACAAGCTTTTGGTTAGCAGTTATTTTACTCATTATGGGGAAGAATATTTCTTTGTTCCAAGTTTCACCGTGTTCTTTTGGAGTTGTACTTTTTCTTGTCAATTTTGTCAGAATTGGAGTATTTCACATAGGTTTGAAGAACCGCAAACTATGAAACCTAAAGAATTAGCTTCGATAATAGATGAGCATAATTATTGTAAAAATATAAATTTTGTAGGGGGAGAACCAACTCCTTACTTACCTTTTATTCTTGAAACTTTACGATATGTAAAGAGCAACATACCAATCATTTGGAACAGCAACTTTTTTATGTCTTTGAAAAGTATGAAAATACTCAAAGGAATTATTGATGTTTATCTTTCTGACTTTAAGTACGGAAACGACGAATGCGCGAAAAGACTTAGTAAAGTTGATAATTATACAGCAATAATAAAAAGAAACCATCTTCTTGCAGCAAAAAACGCCGAACTAGTGATAAGACATTTGATTTTACCAGGACATGTGGAATGTTGTAGCAAACCTATTTTAGATTGGATTGCGAAAAATATAAAAGATAAGTGTATTGTTAACCTGATGGACCAGTATAGACCAGAATTTTATGCTTACAAATTTAAAGAACTTAATAGAACTATAAATATTTCAGAATTTGAAAAAGTACTAGGTTATGCTAAAGAGTTAAATTTAAATTTCATTTTCTGAAAATGAAAAAGAAAAATTTTGATTATTTTATAAACCACAACACAGGATATTTTTATTTGTTTTTTGGAGAAATAGAAAAAATATTTGAAAAAATAAAAAAAAGTGAAATAAAAGATTTTTCCATGAAAACCAAAGAAAAAATAAGAAAACTTTATGGAAGAAATGCTGAAATAAATATTTGCTTCTCAGAGAAATATGAACACTTGTTACTTTTTGTTTGTGAACTAAATTGTAGAGAAGGATGGAAACTTACAAATCTTTTTTTACCTTGGAATAACATTAAATCTTGGAGACCGAATGAAAACAATCTACAGTTAGAAGACAAGCTAGAATATTCTGGAAAATTTGAAAATAATGAAGATTTTTGGAAATCTGTTCTCGAATCTTATTTCAAAATTTTAGGCAATGCTACTCAGCCTTAAAACTAAATATTTCGATAAAAAATCTTTTCCTAAAATGTTTTATTTTTTCTTTTACATCGATAAATTTAAAAGGTTTTACCATACGCACCTCGTTGAATTTTGGGACCAACGTCAAAGATATTAATATTCTAAGAATTCCGGAAATAAGAAAAACTGTCAAGAAAACAGATCCGAAGAAGGCAAAAAATCTTGAAGAGACTATAACGCTTCCTAGAGAAGTTCCTGCAAAGACGGCAATGCTTGTGATTACATTAAAATAACTTTGGCAAAGGGCCATCCTTTCTCTCGTTACAGCATCATAGATGAAATTGCTTGTTGCTAGGGAAAATCCTGAAAAAATAACCCCAGAACAAAATTCTATGAAAATAAGAAAAAAGACTAGAGCGAAGGATTTGGGAAGAAAAGAAAATAAGAACCATCCTAAAGGTATTGTACATGTAAAAAGAGATGTTATCCTTATAGTTTTTACTGTTCCATAATGGTCAATAAATTTACCCCATAATGGCATGAAAATCAACGTTCCCAATATTGAACTAGAAACAATTAAGGTATAGGTTACATAATCAAAGCCAAGATCTTTGAGCATATAAACAACGAAGAAAGGAGAAGCTATGCTTATTGCAAAATTCATAAGGGAAATAGCTATAACAAATCTACCAAAATTATTGTGTCGCATCTTTTTTATGAATTGAAAAATTGTAAAATAATGCTCTTTTTTTATTTGCAGTTTCGGTTCATATTTCTCGAAAAAAAGTCTGCTGGAAACAAATCTTGCAACAGCTGCACAAGAAAACAATATGAAGAAACCTAAATAAATTTTAGTTTTTTTGAAATAATCAAGCAAAAAACCAGAAAGCAACAGAACAGCGAGAGAGACTATATTTATTATTTTGTTCCTAACCCCGAAGTATTTTCCGCTTTCTTTTGTTACGATGTCCTTCATCAATGAGTTCCAAATAGGGATTATAAAATTACCTATAGCAACAAAACCTGAATAAACAATTATCAAATAGACAACAGAAAAATTAGAACTTAACTTAAAAATAAAGAAAAGAACCGCAGCAAACAAAATAAAAAGCCAAAGTATCGATTGTAGTGTTGTCCCAAAAACCATTATTTTTTTTCTTGAGTATCTTTCGAGAACTTTATGTGAAAATAATTGTGTGAAGTTTCCGATTAGAGTAGGAAAAGCGCTGAGAAATCCGATTTGTGCATTTGTTGCTCCAAGAGAAAGGGCAAAAGGAGAAATATATCTTTCACTTATAGTTCCAGAAACAGCAGCGAAACCCCCCTCTATTATACTTATTTTTCTACTTTTCTTTTTCTTTTCTTCTATTTTTTCTTCTGCTTCTTTTTTTAATGTTTCCATTCTTTTTTCTTCTTCCCTCTTTTTTTGTTTTGCTCTTTCTCTAAGTAGATCT
>JANXDM010000030.1 GCA_025058615.1 Candidatus Pacearchaeota archaeon
ATTCTATGCAGCTCATTTAAATTAAATCTTTCTTTAAAAAATTTTATCTTGAAAAAACGTTAAATTTATAAATAAGTGTGTTGTTAAAACTTAACAAAAGAGAGAAATGTTTGGACCTCACTTAACGCTCGATTGTTACGGTTGTGATGAAGAAAAATTGAACGATTTAGATTTTATTTTGAAATTTCTCGATGAATTAGTCGTTTTGATTGGAATGCACAAGATTTCTGGTCCTCACGCAATAAAATATGAAGGAAACCCGAATTCTTTTGATAAAGGAGGAATTTCTGCAATAGTTTTGATAGCAGAAAGTCACATAAGCATTCACACCTTTCCTTTTAATAATTACATGAGTATTGATATTTTTTCGTGTAAAGATTTTGACATAGACAAAGCGATAGAATTTACGATAAAAAAATTTGGAGTAAAAAAATATGAGAAAAACTTTTTTTCTAGAGGAAAAGAATTTCCTAAGGAGGTTAATCTTGCAATGAGTATTGTAAGAAAAAAAAGGAAGAAATTAGCTAGGAAATTTTAGTTTCTTTGTTTGTGTCCAAAATGAATTAGCAAATCTATTTTTGGTTTGACTTTATCTAAATGTGGTAAATCACAAGCACCAAAGCAAGAACCAATCCAAATAACACATTTTGCTTTTGTTCTTTTTTCTATGAAGTCTGCAACTTCCGTTGCTATGGGTTTTAATGCTTCTGGAAATTGCAAGCAAACAAGCCTAGCCTTTTCTTTTTTTATCCTTTTCGTTATCTTTTCTAGTTCTAAGTTGTATGGTTGCATTTCATTTGACGACTATTTTTACTCCAAAAAAATTTTTTAATATTTCTTGAAGCTGGTGAAACTTTTTTTTGTTTTTTCCAAAGAAAATAGCTTTAGCTTTAATAGAAGGAATAAAAAAAAATAGTTCTTTTTCTCGCAGAATTAATTTTTTATAAATTTTTTGCAAGTCCAATACTTTCAAAAATTTATTTATTTCGTTAAAATCTTTTTTTGTAGGAAGCGGTATTATTTTTATTCTTTTCCCTAGTTTCTTTGCTAAAATTTCTTGGTGATATCTTTTAATTTTTTTTATTTCTTTTTGATTTACGAAAAACAACAAGAAATCTCCATATGTAAAGCAATATGTAGCTTTGACATGTGTAACATTCTCGAAAAAATTCAAAACGTGGATTTTTTTTATGTCAATTTTTGTTTTCATTCTTTCAATACGGAAACAAAAGAAATGTTAAATCTTTTTTTGCAAATTTCTTTCAACTCTTCTTTGTTTTGTTTCATTCTTATAATTTTGACATTTCCTTTTATGGGTGCTGGAGGAGCATCAGAAGCTATATAGATTTTTTCTACTTTTCCTTTTTTCAAAAACTTCAATGTTCTTTTCATACCAAAAATAACTTTTTTGTTCAAATCTTCCAATAATTCCTCTGTGTTTGGATCGTTCATCTTCTTGCGAGCGCTTGTTGGTTCGTTATTTTCACAAGAAGTCCTGGAAGTCCAGTTCCAACTGGGACTGGTTGGTTAAAAATTAGATTCTCTACGACACTGATTAAGTGGTCTGAAGCTCCGTTTATAGCTGCATTTACGAAATGCTTTATAGGCGTCTCGAAAGAAGCGCGCGCCAATATAGAAAGTTTATCAGATATTATTCCCGTCCTTGTGATTCCTTTAATTTCTCCAGTAGAAGTCATGGCATCTGCTATAAGCATAACATGCTTTTTGCTTACGCTTATTCCTTGTTTTTCTATAACTTTCATTGCTTCATTGATGATAGCATTTCTAGCTGCTTCGATCCCCAAAACAGAAGCTATTTCAAAGATATCATTAGTTATTGTTCTTTCTTTATCTATTCCTTTGACTTTCAAGATTTCGCTAAGATTAGATCCGGCTGTGAATATAATATAATCGTCTCCTTCTTTTTTTGGAAGAACTTGTTTTATATTTTTTATTCCAGAAATTAAGGTTTTTTTTAATTTTTCTTTAAGTTTGTATAATGCTTTATAATCCTCTTTTTCTTTTCTTTGTATTATTAAAAGAGTATCTTTTTTTACAACTTTTAAATTCTTTTCTTTTAAGCATTCGATTACTTTTTCTGCATTAAGATTATAATTTCTCATTTTCTCTTTGTCCAGTTGTACATTTATCTTGTAGTTGGTGAAATCTACAGTTATTTCTTTTGCTACATCTGTCAAGGTAACTTCTTTTATTTTTGAAGCAATCTTTTTTGCCCCTTCTTCATTGTTGAATTCTTTTTCTAAATAAATCTCCATTGAAGGAGTAGAGGGTTGCTTTCTTGCATCGAAAATTTCTATAAGCCTTGGCAAACCGACAGAAATCTGCATCTCGGAAATTCCTGCAAAATGGAATACATTCAAAGTCATTTGCATACTTGGTTCGCCTATACTTTGAGCTGTGATAATCCCAACAGCTTCTCCAGGGGCTATTTCTTTGTCTTCAAGATGTTCTTTACTTATGTCTATATTGTCTTCTCCATACTCAAATTGTATTATGTTATAATTAGAATCTCTAACAGTCCTATCATATTCAACCCGCATGTCTTGCAGCGCATTGATCAAACGTCTTGACAAATATCCTGCTCTTGGTGTTCTCAAGGCAGTGTCCATAAGACCATCTCTTCCAGTCATTGCGGTGAAAAAAAACTCGTCAGCATCAAGACCTTTCAAGAAACTAGAATAAACGAATCCTCTTGCTCTTGGATAAAAATCATTTTCTTTGAAAAAAGAAAGAGTTCTATTAGTGTAGCCGAAATTTATTCTTTTGGCCCACAATGCTTGTTGTCCAACGATGTTAGTCATCTGTGTTATGTGTGTAATTTTACCTCTTGATCCGCATAATGCCATTATGTATGCGGGATTGTCTTGTTTCAAACTTTTTTCTACGATTTCGCTAGATTTTGGTCTTACATCATCAAGAGTTTGCAATACTCTTATTTCTCTCGTTTCTTCTAAAGTTTTCCCAGGCAGTATTTCCAGTGTTTTGTTGTTGTAATCTTGAATTATTTTTTCTGTTTTCTTATGAGCCTCTTCAACAATTTTTTTTATTTCTTTTTCTACCTCTTTTCCAGTTTCTATGTCACTCAAAGCCATAGAAATTCCTCTTTTCGTTAGATAGAGTACTCCTAACAAGAAGATTGTTCGCAAGAAAGACATTGTTTCTTTTCTTCCTACTTTCCTATCTAGTTCTCTTATAAGGTTGCTCTCCTCCACTCCAAGAATTTTTCCGTCTATGGATCCGGAGATTATTTTTCCTTCTTTTATCATGAGATAGGCATTGTTGGGACATTCTTGTCTTTTGCAGTTTTTGAAATAAGGACAATTTTTCTTTTTGCAGGCTTTGTTTTGCATTTCGAAATTTATTTTCGGCATGATTTCTGAAATTATTTCTTTTCCATCGACTTTTTCTTTTTTCCATATTTTTTCTGGGATAAATCCACATTCTGCAAGCAATTGTAATGCGTCTTCTTTTCTTATCCCTTTTGCTATGCTTAGAAGATAAATCCCTGTGATAGCATCTTCTATGCAACCAAATACGTTTACGTTGATTTTTGGGCTCATAAGATGATTGTTAAGGTCAAGTAATATTTTTGCTTCTGCCCGGGCTTCTTCTGTTTGTGGTGCATGTATGTTCATCTCATCCCCATCAAAGTCTGCGTTATAAGGAAAACAAGCAGCAGGATGTATTCTGAATGTACGTCCAGGGAGTACCTTAACGAAATGCCCCATCAGACTCATTCTGTGCAAACTGGGATGTCTGTTGAAAAGAACAATATCCCCATCACACAAACTTCTTTCTATGATGTAACCAATGTCAATCTCTTCTGCGATTTGTTCTCTTGTTTCCTCTGTTATTCTCTTCCTTTTTCCATCAGGCCTTACTATACTAATAGCTTGAGGGTATTCTCTTCTTTTTATAAATTCTTTTAAACGTTCTAAATTAATTGTAGTTGCTCGTTCAGGAACTGTAAGAACTTTTGCTACTTCAGGAGGAACTCCAACTTCATTAATTTCTATGAAAGGATCTGGACTAATAACAGTTCTACTTGAAAAATTCACCCTTTTTCCGGCAAGATTATGTCTAATTCTTCCTTCTTTTCCTTTTATTCTTTCTGTTATTGTTTTTAAGATTTGTCCCGATCTGTGACGTGCAGGAGGGATGTTGGATATGGTATTGTCAAAGAAAGTCGTAACATGATATTGTAACAAGTCCCATAAGTCTTCTATTATTACTTCTGCTGCTCCTGCGTTTAGATTCTCCCACAATCGTTGATTGGCTCTTACAATATCACTAAGTTTATGTGTTAAATCATCTTCGCTTTTTTCTCCTGTTTCCAATGTAATAGAAGGTCTCGTAGTTACAGGAGGAACAAGAAGCAAAGTAAGAACAGCCCATTCCGGTCTGCATGCTTCCGGGTTTATTCCTAAAATTTTACAATCTTCGTCGCTTATTTTTGCAAGTCTTTCTCGGATTTCTGTTGGAAAAAGCCTTCTTTTTCCTAAATAAAAGTAATAAGGTTTTTCGAATTTGACTTTTTCTTGTTTTGCATTACAATATGGGCATTTCTTTGCTGTTTTTGCTTTTTCTATTTTTCTTTTCTTTATATCTTCTTCACTTAACAGAATTCTTCCGCATTCATTGCAAGTTGCTTTTAGACAGAGCTCTATTAAAGGTAAAAATTTAATGTGGAGAACAGGCCTTGCTAATTCTATATAACCGAAATGCCCGAGGCATTCTTTCATAAAGCCGCCGCAAGTTCTGCATTTAATTCCAGGAGTTATGACCCCTAATCGCAAATCCATAAGACCTCCGTCAACTGGGTAGCCGTCCATATCATACAGCTCTGGCGTTATTATTTTGGCTGCAGCAAATTTTTTAATTTCTTCTGGACTGAAAAGAGTAAATTTGATTTCTTTAACTTGTTTTGTTATAACTTCTGTCATTTTATTGTTCGTACTTATTTTTTAGTTTGAAATGTGGAAAAATGTGTAGAGAAATTAGTTCTTCAATCAAGAGTTTTGAAGCGTA
>JANXDM010000031.1 GCA_025058615.1 Candidatus Pacearchaeota archaeon
TTATGAGTTTCTTTGGAATATTGGAAAAGTTCTTAAAAGAAAATCAATTTTTTATTCGTGCTACAAAAATAAAATTCCAATTTTTTGTCCTGCTTTAAGCGATTCCGCAATTGGGTTGATGGTTTGGAATATGATGTTAAGAAAAAAAGAACCTTTGATGAATGAATACAAGGATCTTGCAAAAATTTTAGAAATAGCATGGCACAAAAAGAAAGCTGTTTTTTATGTTGGAGGTGGTGTTCCAAAAAATTACATACAGCAAGCGATGCAATTTTCAAGCCCCGCAATTTATGGTGTTCAGATTAAAGTAGATCACGAAAGTTTCGGTGGTTCCTCTGGAGCAAGCCTGAAGGAAGGTATTTCGTGGGGGAAAATACACGAAAAAGGAAAATTTGTAGATGTGATATGTGATGCGACCATAGCTTTACCTTTGATTTATGCATCTTTATTAGACAAATTAAAATCAAAATGAAGAAAACACTGTTTATATTTTGGATATTTATGCTTATCTTATCAACAAACTCCGCCAAAGCAAGTGAAATAAGAATAAATATCTCGGGATTCCTCGAAGCTTATAAAAATGTGGAAGTATATGTTTTCCCAAGAAACACAACAACACAAATAGCTTTCCTAAAAACAATTCCTGAAGCAAAAATAGAAGAGAATAAAATTATATTTGAGCCAAAAAAATTTTTTTTCGAGTTTCAAATTTTGAGTAACGTTACAACAAAATTTAATATTCCAAAAATAAAAAAGGCAAATCTTACAAGTACGATTCCCGATTACAAAGAAGAGACCGAACTAATAGATTCTGAAAATTTATTGATCAAAACAAAAGCCAAACAGTTTAAAGAAAAACTTTATAGTTCTACTCAAGAATTATTACATGAGATAGCGGAATACATAAGAAAAAACGTTCGATATAGTAAAGAATACTTGCAACCACAAAGAGCTTCTTGGATTTTGGAAAATAAAGTTGGGGTGTGCAGTCATTACACTATTTTGTTTATAGCGCTATGCAGGGCTTTGAACATATCAGCAAGATATGTCAGCGGTATCGTATATGATGAAGAAAAGAATGAATTCGCAGAGCATGCATGGGCAGAGGTATATTTTGATGAGTATGGGTGGATTCCGTATGACATTACCTTTGCACAGTATGGGTGGTTAGATTCTTCTCACGTAATCTTAAAATATGGAAAAGATCTCTCCGAACCTTCTGTTAAATATTTATCAAAAAAAGAACATGAGATGGAAAGATTATCAATAGAAGGAAAAATTTTGAATAAAAGTAACATAGAAATGAACTTCAGCATAAAGATAAAACCATACAGAACCAAAATAGGTTTAGAATCTTATCTACCGCTTCAAGTAGAAATAGAAAACAACCACGACTTCTATTTTTCTTTACCTATCTACTTAACCAAAGCACCTGGTGAGCAGGAAGAAGTTTCCAAAGTTGTTTTCTTAAAGCCAAAAGAAAAAAGAAAGATTTTTTTCATAATAAAAATACCTTTTATCGAAAACTGCAAAGAAAAATGCATCGGAGAAATAGAAATAAGAGATTTTTTTAATAATCTTGCGTCAACATCGATAGAAATTTCAGAAAAACACGAAAGAATCACGCAAAAACAAGCAGAAGCTATATCTTCTGGCGAAATTATAGATTTTTCCTGCACGAAAGACAAAGAATACTATTATAAAGATGAACAAGCTAAAATAAAATGTTTTGTTTTTTTGAAAAATAAGCAAAATTTTCAACTTTGTTTGGATACTTGCATTTCACTGGAAGAACAAAATGCAACATTGGAATTTGTAACAAACTCTTCTGAAATTGTATGTGTCAAACTAAAACTGGAAAACACAACAATAGAAAATTGTATAAGAAATGAAATAATAAGCTACCCGATAATACAGATTCAAAACATCAAAACAACACAAACAACATACGGAAATCCTTTAGAAATAGAAGTTAATTTTTATAGTAATATAGAAGAAAAAGGAAAACTTATCCTTAGACAAAACAAAAAGAAAATAGAAGAATACGAAATAAATATAAATAGGGGGAAGAATTTTATTTTATTGAATGCAGACAGCACAAAATTAAAAGAAGGGTTTAATAATTTAGAGATAATAATTCTGCACAAAAATTATACAAGCCGCAAATTAGTTAGTTTTTATATTAAAAAGACGAGTTTTACAAGAAAAATTTTAATATATTTGAAAAAATTTGCAGAAAGTTTTTAAATGTTTAGTGTATTGTGTGCAGTATGAAAGAACAAAGCGACGATTACGAGAAGTTTCTTGAAGAAGCTTATTCAAAAATAAAAAAAGTAGAAACTACAGAACGATTCGAAGTTCCCGAAGCAGAATCTTCTATTCAAGGGAACAAGACAATATTTTTTAATTTTTACCAAATTTGTTCTATTCTTAGAAGATCCCCCGAACATTTGTCAAAATTTCTTTCTAAAGAGCTTGCAACACAAATCATATTGGAGAAAGAAAGGGCGATTTTTAACAGAAAACTAACAAAAGAACAAATTAATAACAAAATTGTCGCATATGTAAAAGAGTTTGTGATATGCCCTGAATGCAAAAAGCCAGACACCGAATTAGTAAGAGAAAAAGGATTCATGTTTTTGCATTGCCTGGCTTGTGGAGCAAAACACAGCGTAAGAGCAAAAATAGTTTGAGAAAATGCAGGTCTTGATAAGAATACATGAAGCATATAGAAAGATTGTCGCAGTTTGTGATCCAGAACTTTTAGGAAAAAAATTTGAAGAAGGTAATTTGCAATTGGAAATCAACGAAAGGTTTTATAATGGAAAAAAAATAGATGAAAAATCGGCTATAAAAATTTTAAAAAAAGCGCAAGCGGAAGATGCTTGCTTCAATTTTGTTGGAGAAAAATCAATAAAAATAGCTATAAAAGCAGGGATAATCGACAAGGAGTGTGTCTTGAGAATTCAAGGAATCCCACACGCGTTGGCATTGCTCTGAGCAAAACTTTTTAAATAATTTTTCTTCTCATTAAGATGGTTTTTAAATTGAACATAAGCCTTGGTGAGAAAACATACAAACTAGAAACATCCTCGAATGCTTTCATCGGAAAGAAAATTGGAGAAAAAATAGAGGGAAAATTCATCAAAGAAGTTCCTGATCTTGCAGATTACGAATTTCAAATAACAGGGGCAAGCGATAATGCTGGATTTCCATGTCTGCCAAATGTTTTTGGAACTGGAAGAAAACGCGTTCTTTTGACAAGAGGTAAAGGTATGAGAATTAAAAAACCAAAAGGACTCAGGTTGAGACGTACAGTTCACGGCAATATAATAGATGATTTGGTTGTTCAAATAAACTTGAAAGTAACAAAACAAGGTAAGAAACCACTAGAAGAAATTTTCAAAAAAGAAGAAGAAAACAGAACTTCTTAGAAAAGATCATATTTAAAAATTGATTTTTCTTCAAAAATTTATGTTAACAGAACAGCCTGTGCTTAATATAGGTATTGTTGGACATATAGACCACGGAAAAACGACTTTGCTCTATCAACTTACCGGTGTATGGGCGGATAAACATAGTGAAGAACTCAAACGTGGAATAACTATAAAACTTGGTTACGCCGATGCTATTATTAATAAATGTGTTAAATGTAATTTTTACACAATATCGCAGGAGTGCCCTAATTGTAAGTCCAAAACACAACAAGTACGGTATGTTAGTTTTATAGATGCTCCCGGGCACGAAATGCTCATGGCAATAATGCTAGGCGGAGCTGCTATCATCGATGCAGCAATTCTTGTCATAGCTGCAAACGAAGAATTTCCACAACCACAGACAAAAGAACATCTTTTGGCCTTAGAAGCGAAAGGAGTAAATCAAGTAATAATAGTCCAAAATAAAATCGACCTAGTTAGCAAAGAAGAAGCAATTAAACAGTACTATCAAATAAAAGAATTTATAAAAGGAACAATAGCAAAAGATGCTAAGATTATTCCAATATGTGCCCAACAAGGAGTCAATATCGACAAAGTGCTGGAAGCAATAACAAAACTTCCGATTCCAGAAAGAAACATAAATGCAGAACCCTTATTCCTTGTTGCAAGAAGTTTTGATGTAAATTTACCTGGAACAGAACCAAAAGAACTAAAAGGAGGTGTTCTTGGAGGAATCTTAAAACAAGGAAAATTGAAAGTAAATGATATAATAGAAATAAAACCTGGGAGAAGCATAAAGCAGGGGGACAAAACTATATATGAAACTGTAAAAACAAAAATAATAGGGTTGCGAGTTGGAAGTAAAGAGCTAAAAGAAGCTCTTCCCTCAGGATCTCTTGCAATCCAAACATCTTTAGACCCTTCGCTAACAAAGGCGGATCTTCTTTCTGGTTGTGTTGTTAGTCTCGAAGGAATGATTCCGGAAATAACCTATAAAGCCAAGATAAAATTTTCTTTGTTCAAAGAGATAGCAGGAACACGAGAAAGCATAGCTATAGAACCATTAAAAGAAAAAGAAATATTGATGCTTAGCGTAAACACAACTACAACTGTAGGAAGCATAGAGAAAATTAACAAAGATACGATTGAGTTGTCTTTAAAAATACCAATCGTCCCTTTTAAAGGGACGCGTGTCGGAATAGCAAGGAATTACAAAGGACATTGGCGTCTAATAGGTTATGGTGAAATCATCTAACCAAAAGAAAAATAGAAAAAATCGAAAAAAAGATTGCAAACCACTGAGAAATTGAAAG
>JANXDM010000032.1 GCA_025058615.1 Candidatus Pacearchaeota archaeon
GGATTTTAAAAATATGAATATAAAGGATTTGATGAAACTTTATGAAGAAGCGTTTAGAGAAAAAAATAAAGAAAAGATAAAACAATTTATTTTGGCTTGTATTTATAATAAAATAAGAGATGAACAATTTTTTGAAAAATTTTATAGCTTTTTTGTTTTTTACGTGCACGTTCAAATTTATCTTTTTCACTTTTTTCTTTCTGGCTTCTCTCAGAAGAAATTTCATCAACTTTGTCCCGTAACCTTTGCGCATTTCTGTAACAAAAATTTCTTCAAGAGTCCATTCTTTTCCTTTCTTAGTTATCCAAGCAAACCCGAGTATTTTTTTGCTTGTCAAAACAAGCATAAAACTTTTTTTGTAACTTTTTCTTAACAAAAGTGCATATTCTCTCGCTGTAATCGGCTTTTCTCTAACTTGGGCGAAAAATTTTTTCATGATTTGTTCATAGTTTCTTGCTATTTCGTCTATCTCTTCTTTCGAAAGTTTTTTAATTCTCAACATTTTCAAAAAGGGCTTATCTTTCGCAATGAAGCAACAATTTTCGGTAAAACATTGAGGAATTTTTCTATGTCTTGTTCTGTTGTGTCCTTTCCCAAAGTTATCCGCAGACTTCCGTGAGCCTCTTCTGGTTTAAGTCCTATCGCTATCAATACATGGCTCGGCTCCAACGAACGAGAAGAACAGGCGCTCCCTGTAGAGACGGCAAATCCCTCTTGATCCAGTCTCAAAAGCAGAGCTTCACCCTCTACTCCTTTGAAAGAAACGTTTACATTGTTTGGAAGTCTTTTTTCTTTGGAACCGTTAAGCCTCGAATCTTTTATTTCCAAAATTTTTGAAATCAACAAATCGCGAAGTTTTCTTTCTCTTTCTTGTTCTTTTTTTCCTAGTTTTTGCATTAATTTCACAGCTGCAGCAAATCCTACAATACCAGCAACGTTTTCTGTACCACTTCTTATATTTTGTTCGTGGCCACCCCCGTGCTGTAATGCCTCTATTTTGACGTCTTTTGACACATAAAGCAAACCTACTCCCTTGGGACCATAAATTTTGTGTGCAGAAGCAGAAAGTAGATCTACATTCATTTTTTTTACATCTATATCGAGTTTTCCAAAAGTTTGAACGGCATCTGTATGAAAAAGAACTTTATGTTTCTTACATATTTTTGCTATTTCTTCTATAGGTTGTATAGTCCCTATCTCGTTGTTGGCATGCATCACGCTGACAAGTATGGTGTCTTTCGTTATTGCTTTTTCTACGCTTTCCGGCTCTACAAGCCCTTCTTTCGTTACAGGTAAATAAGTAATTTTAAACCCTTGTTTTTCGAGCCATTTACAAGTTTCGAGAATGGCTGGATGCTCTATTTTAGTGGTTATTATATGGTTTCCCTTATCCTTGCTTGCAAACGCGACCCCTTTCAAAGCAAGATTGTCGCTTTCTGTTCCTCCAGAAGTAAAAATAATTTCAGCAGGTTTTGCATTTATGAATTTTGCAATTTCATTCCTAGCCTTTTCTATAGCATCCCGTGCTTCTCTTCCAAAAAAATGAAGGCTAGAAGCATTCCCAAATTTCTCAGAAAAGAATGGTTCCATGGCTTCCAAAACTTCTTTTGCTAAAGGAGTCGTTGCAGCATGATCAAGATAAACTTTTCTCATCATTCGAAAAAGGAAAATTCTGCTTATAAATTTTTCTTAAATTTGATTATTTTCTCAAGAGAAGTTCCAGTTTCGTTGGGTCTTTTTTTATTTCTTTCACTATTGTCGCCGGACCTACGACTGTGAAAATATCTCTTTCTCCGAGAAGAGCAACAGCTATTTTCTCCTTGAAACTTTGAAAAAAATTCAAGTTTTTCGCTTTCGGAACAAAAGTAGCTATTTCTATTCCCTTGAATTTTGCTCCAGACTTGTTTATTTTTTTCATAGCCTCCTTTATCAAATCTGTTTCCTCATCTGGATGGAGTTTTCCTTGGATCAACAAAATTTTGTTTGCGCTAACTGCTTCTATCAACTTTTTCACTCGTTGATAACTCGTCAGATAAGCTATCTCAGCATATGGTATGAATTGAAGTGCGAGCCTCATTTTACTTTTTTTACAAGATTGAAAAGTGACTCGTAAAATTCTTCCATGTTTTTTCCAAATTTTGCGCTAACTCCTACTACATCATATTCTGGAAAAGCTGCTTCTATTCTTTTAACATTGGCTCCCTTCAAATCTATCTTGTTCGCAACAATTAAGACAGGTATTTTTCTGGCCACGAGGTTTCCTACTATTGTTATGTTGACTTGGGTATAAGGGTTCTTCGTCGCATCGAGAACGACAATCACGACGTCCATATCGTCTAGCCATTTTATTGCTTCTATGACGCCGCGCGTTGCTTCTTTCGCTCTTTTCTTAGCCTCTTTCACATCAAGGCCATAGTGTAAAAAATCCTCATAATCTATTTTTGTGGCTATTCCCGGAGTATCTATTATCGTAAAATCTATTTCCTTGTTATCATGTTTTATTTTTACTTCTTCTTTGAATTGCACTTCTCTCGTTTCGTGAGGGATCGGACTTACTTTTCCTAGTTCTTCGCCGGTCCAATCTTTACAAATTCTGTTTGCTAATGTAGTCTTTCCAGAATTAGGTGGTCCATAAAGACCAAGCTTTATTTTTTTCTTTACCTTAAATAAATTATAAAAGATGCGTTTGAAAAAATCCTTGATAATGAGTATCGGCATTTTACGTTAAGGAGAAAAAACAACATGCTTTTTAAATTTTCTTCTTTACAATTCTGAAAGAACTATTATTGTGCAAGAGTCTTGTGGAGATGCTCCATTCATACAAGAATCGTAGCACTTTACATATATTTTTTCCTCTTCTATTTTTTTTCTGTGCTCAAGCTGACCAGTTGTTTCGAAAACCTTCCGCTCGAACCAGCGCGTTGCGCTGAAGTTGCAGCTTGCAGTTTTCGAATATGTGCACGTTGCAGGCTCGTCGGTTCTCAGCACAAGTTGGTCACCATCTCTGAAAATTCGTGTTATAGTTGGAGCTCTGTCGTCTTTTTCTATAGTAAAGGTTGTAACATTTGTAGCTAAATTCAAAGCGGAATCATAGCAGTTTATGCTTATCACTTGAGTCCCTTCCCCAGAAATGTTTGTTTTGTGAATTTTTCCAAAAGTTTGCGAAAATATCATCTGATTTATCATTGTTTGATTTTTCCAATAACAGGTTGCATTTCCTTCTTCTGCTCCATCATTTGTTTCTGCTTCGAGTGTAATTTTTCTTATTTCGCAGCTTTTTATTATCGTGTTATTTTCTGGATTTATTTTTGTGATTTGCAAAGGAGGAGTAGGATAAAGAACAAGTTGATGGCTCTGCTGCATTACATTTCCTGCAGAATCTTTACATCGTATGTAGAAATAATTTGCCACCTCTGATTGCAAACCAGTAAGTATTGTGCCACATTTGAATCCACTAGGAGTAAGAATTGTGGTACATTCTGTTGAAACATCCATAAGTTCGTAAATCGTATCCCGCTTTGACCATCTACAGCTGGCATTTTCATTAACATAAATAAACAAAGACAATTCTGAGATCCCATACCTGAATTTTTTGTTGTAATCTCTGTCTGTTCCTAAAATTATCGGCGGAGTTAAATCAGGGCCGCTCGTAACAGAAAATCTGAAGATATATTCTGCAACATTTGCATTTCCATACGCATCCGCACATCTAACATAATAAACTGGTTGATTTCTGTGGACAACAAAGGTTTCTGTTAATTCTTGAGAAAAAGCCCCATTTTGATAGGCACCAGTCATGTTAACTATGCTATACGTTGATACCAAATCCCACATACAAAACGCTCTTTCATTAAGCTTAAGTTTGATAATAAGCTGAGTACCATCCGGGATAGGTTCCCCATTATCTTTATTTATTTCTATTGTGGTAGGTCCAGTCGTCGTTGGTGGGTTTACATTATATTGTCTTCCTTGTAAATCTTTTACTTCTATATTAGTAATCCATGGCGGTAATCCATCATTGTAAATAGCCATGCAAATACCATCTGCAATCAAAAATTTTTTTCCCATTATAGTTACAGAATCATTAAAAGTACAACCAAGGCCAAGAATTTCACATCTTGTTTTAGAACAAGGTCTTTCCGGATCTTCGTTACAAAGATCACATTTGTCAGATCCTATAGGAGGTCTAGAAGGAAGACATTGTATAACATAAAATTCTTCCTCATATGTAAGCCAATAAAGAAGTTGAGTAACAGCAAAAGTGATGAGAAAAGCTGCGAGAGCAACCCATCCAACTCCAGGAATAGACACCAACCCCAATCCAGCAATCAATAAAACTGTGCCAGAAGAAATTAGCCCCATACCTCCTGTCATCAATAAATTATGGGCAGCACTTCCAATAGGATATCTCTGAGACCAATCTATCATCAGTATTCCCGTTAAAATTAATGCTAATCCAATCAAAGTAAGGGAAGAAGAAAAGGAGTACTTAAACGCTTCTTTCTTTAGTTTTATTAAATTGGACAGTATGCGCGGTGCCCGGTATAAACCATATAAACTTAAACCTATTTCTCCCACTGTTTTTGCCGCTTTTTCCCACCAGTCGTTGTCTTCCCTTAATTCATTGACATCTTCCCCTAATTCCTTGACATAATTTAGATATTCTGTAGGGATGGAAATATTTTTTCCTCTTGCTTGATTTGGATTTTCAGGTTTTTTTTCAACACTTAT
>JANXDM010000033.1 GCA_025058615.1 Candidatus Pacearchaeota archaeon
TTCGGAATTGTTGGAGTATATTCAAAGGAAGGAGATTCTAGAAATGCAAAAAAATAAGATAGAAGTAACATATTTTTCGCAAGAGGGTGAAAAAAAGGTTAAGAAACATGCCTCTTTATTTGTTTTTGAAAATGTTGTTTTCTTGGTTCATGATTCTGAAGAAGAAAAAATTCAAAAAATAATTGATGGAAAAATAGAAGAATCCAACAGAGAAGAGTTAAAAGAATTTTTGAATAAAAAAACAGAGAAAAGAATAACATCAAAACTAATGACCACTTTGAAAAAAATTTTAGGAGACTTCGAAATTATTTTTTAGAATGAAAGGAAAAGTAGTAGGTTTCAGAAGGGGAAAAAAAACATACAAACCAAGACATTTTATTTTGCAAATAGAAAATATAGAAAGTAAAGAAAAGGCAAAAGAATTAATAGGAAAGAAAGTTTTTTGGAAAAGTCCTTCTGGAAAAAAGATTGCAGGAATGATAAAAGCGGTTCATGGAAACAAAGGACTTGTGCGTGCTGTTTTTGAAAAAGGTTTGCCAGGCCAGGCAATTAATACAGAAGTAGAAGTAGAATTTTAAATATAAAACTTTTTAAAAACACTTTTTTTAATTTTAGCATGCAAATAAAATTACTTGTTCAAGGAGGAGAGATGAAACCGGGGCCTGCACTTAGCCAGAAACTAGGCCCTCTTGGAATAAACATAGGAAAAATAATTTCTGAAATTAATAATGCAACAAAAGAATATGTCGGGATGAAGGTTCCTGTTTTGCTAGAAATAGACAAAAACAAAAACGTCAAAATAGAAGTGCTTACTCCGCCGGTGTCCGAATTGCTAAAAAAAGAAATAGGGATAGAGAAAGGATCTCCGATGCCGAACAAAATCAAAGTTGCCAATATTCCTTTAGAATTAGTCATAAAAATAGCAAAAATAAAAGAAAAGGATATGTTTGTAAGTGATTTTAAGGCTGCAGTAAAAAGTGTTCTTGGTTCTTGCGTTTCACTAGGAGTTCTGGTAGAGAATAAAGAACCCAAGGAAATAATCAAAGATATAGAGAAAGGCGTCTATGATGAACTGATACAAGAAAAAAAAGATAAATCTTCTGAAGAAAAAATAAAAAGGCTTGCCTCTTATTTTGAAGAAGTAAAAAAGAAGCAAGAAAGCATCGTAAAAGAATTTGAGGAAAAAAGGGAGAAAGCGAAAGCAACCAAAACTTAAAATTTTATAAATTCTTTTTCATTATTTGTTTTGGGGGCTGTAGTATAGCTTGGTTAGTACCCGAGTCTTGGGCACTCGAGGCCCCGGTTCAAATCCGGGCAGCCCCATTAAAATTAAATAAATTTAAAAATAACAAAATAATAAGTAAAATATGCTTGCGATCGTAGGAAAATTCGGCCCGAGGTATGGTGCTACTATAAGAAAAAGATATGCTGCAATAGAAGAATTGCAAAGAAAAAAACAACAATGCCCTTACTGTAAAAAAAAATCTGTGAAAAGGCTTGCTAAGGGATTGTGGGAATGTAAATCTTGCGAGAAAAAATTTGCACTCGATGCGTACTTTTTAACAAAAAAATAAAAATGCCAGTCTATAAATGTTTTTCATGCGGAAAAGAGATCTCTGACAAGGCATTAAAAACTAGGTTTTCATGTCCTTATTGTGGATGCAAAATATTTTTCAAACCTAGAAAAACAGTAAAAAGAGTTAAGGCTGTTTAAAATGCAAAAAGATAAGGAGAAAGTTTCATTAGAACAAATACAATTGATGGAGCAAACCATACAAAATTTATCTTTACAAAAACAAGTTTTTCATTTGGAATTATTAGAAACAAACAATGCAATGCAAGAATTAGAAAAGTTGGAAGGAGACGAAGTTTATAGAATAGTTGGGGCGGTAATGTTTAAAGCGGACAAAGAAGAATTAAAAAAAGAGCTGAAGAAAAAAATTGAATTGTTAGAGTTAAGAATTAAAAGTATAGAAAAACAAGAACAAGAATTAAGAGAAAAACTTTTAAAGGAGAGATCATCAATGCTAAAATCTAAACTTGAAAAAAAATAGCAAAAAATTTATAAACTAAAGAAGCCAACTAAAAAAAGAAAATGTCTTTTTTAAAAAAACTCTTTGGAGCGAAAGAACCTGCGAGCGAGGCAGAATACATAGAAATAGAAACTGGAAGGGAACCAAAAAAATCAAAGATAATTATTAGGCCTTTCGTATTGAAAACTTTTGAAGACACAAATAAAATTCTAGAAACTTTGAGAGAAGGATATAATATTGCAATTATAGATATAAAGCCTTTGAAAAGTAAGGATGTTGTAGAATTAAAAAGAGCAATAGCAAAACTAAAAAAAACAGTTGATGCGTTGGAGGGCAGTATAGCTGGGTTTGGAGAAAATATAATTGTAGCTGCGCCTTCTTTTGTCGAGATTTACAAAGGAGAAGCGAAGACACAAAAAGAATGAAGATTTTTTATGTTTCTGCAAAGCAAGATGTAAATGTTCCTGTTTCTGTTATGGAGGATTTAGCAAAAAAAGTTCCTGATGAAACTGTAATAGTAACAACTCTCCAGTTCTCTGATTTTGCAAAAAAATTTTTTCGTTTTTTGAAAAAAAGAAAAAAAGTTTTTATGGATAGAGATGGAATAGTGTTGGGATGCGACTTGAGAGCCGCAAAAAAATTCGAAAAGAAAGCATCTTCTTTTCTTTATATAGGTTCCGGGAATTTTCATCCTTTAGTGCTTGCCTTAGAAATTAATAAGCCAGTTTTTGTTTTTAATCCAAATACATTACAGTTTTTTAGGCTTCAAGAAAAAGAAATAAAGAAATTTGAAGCAAGGAAAAGAGCAGCATATTCTAAAGTTGTTGCTTCTGAAAAAATAGGGATTCTTGTTTCTATTAAGAAAGGGCAATTACGCTTGAAGGAGGCTCTGAAATTGAAAAGAGAACTAGAAAAAAAGGGAAAAAAAGTATATATTTTTCTTTTTGATACTTTTTTTCCAGAACAATTGGAAAATTGGAAAGAGATTGCATGGATCAATACGGCATGCCCTGGGATAAGTTTAGAGCAAAACTTCCTAGAAGCAAGACATGCAAATTTTGATTTGTGAACAATGTCAGAGAACTATAGGAAAGAGGTGAGGAAGGACAAAAGCATAATCTTCTTAGTGGAAAAAAAATTCAAAATAGATGAATATCTTTTGAAAAGAATCCCCCCTTTTATTACTCCTAAAATGCTTAATATGATAGGTTTCTTTGCTGCTGTTTTTGCAGGGATTTCTTTCTTTCTTACAAAATTCAACAAAATATGGTTTCTAGGTTCCTTCTTCGGTGTTCTTGTTTATTTTTTTTGTGATAGATATGATGGAAGATTAGCGAGAAAAAGAAAGATAGTAAGCAAAAGAGGTTTCTATGCTGACCATATGTTTGATACTCTAGCTGTAGCAGTTATTATGTTGGGGTTAGGTCTCTCTGGAAATGTTTCTATAATTTTAGCCCTTTCTATAATAGTAGTCTATTATATCCTAGCAATAAACACCTTTCTCATCACATATCTTTCGCGTGAGTTCAATCCGACTTTTTTCTTTTTAGGGCCAGCAGAAGCTTTGTGTGTTCTCCTTTTGTTAAGTTTTTTTTCTTTGTTTCTTCCTTACCCTCTTATTCTTTTCAAGATTTTTTCTTTTGAAGTTACTCTTTTCAACTTCGTTGCTTTTCTATCTTTAGTTATTTTAATTTTTTTGGCTACTCATTCTATCATAATGAACCTTAAACATTTGGAAAAGTTTGAGAGAAACAATAGAAAAATTACTTTTTCAGATTACTTGAAAAGAACAAAAATAGGTAAAAAAGTAAGAAGAAAGCTTTTGTTTATTAATTCTTTGAAAAAAAGTTTTAAAAAAGTGAAGTCTTGATTTCTTAATGCGGGGAGAAAAAAAAATAGACGAATCTATTACTGCGGAGTTAAGAAGAAAATTAAAAAAGAAATATACACCAACGATTGCAAAGTTTTTTCATCCTACTACTCTAAACTTGATAGGATTCGGAGGAGCTTTTTTTGCTGGACTTTCCTTTTTTTTGACTTCTTACAGTAAATATTGGTTTATAGGGGCAATGCTTGGGATAGTAATACACTTTCTCTGTGACGAATTTGATGGGGCTGTTGCACGTTATCGAAAAATAACTTCTGAACATGGTTTTTATTTAGATCATATGCTTGATGAGCTTGGTGTTTTGTGTATTTTTATAGGCCTTGGAGCTTCTCCTCTTATGCGTCTTTCTCTTGCTCTTGGAATAATAATTACTTATTACATCATCTCTATGAATGTTTTTCTTACTACTTGCGTTAGAAGATGGTTCCAGATTTCTTTTGAAGGACTGGGTCCCCGCGAGGGTGAAATT
>JANXDM010000034.1 GCA_025058615.1 Candidatus Pacearchaeota archaeon
CACGGGCCAATTCGATCTCTCTACATTGGAAGTTATTTCTACTCTGAATCTGTAATGCCAACTCGTGTTAAACCAAGTGGCGTTCGTCGGTTCACCAAAACCTATGAAAAACCCGGTTATCATAGGCTCGACGTATTTTATCATGAAGATAACTATCGTCAGTGCGATCAAAATGAGTGCTAGCCTTTCCATAAATATTATTCTCGTAAAACTAAATAACAATATGGTCAATAAAAATTATGTGAGCTTAAAAAATTACTTAAAAGCATTTTTCTACTTTCTCTTGATCACAATATTATTATCCTTCTCAACCGTGGTACTTCATGAACTAGGTCACTTTATTTTTGGCTTGATTTCCGGTTGTCATTCGGTTAAAATAATTCTATTCGAGACCAAACTCATGACAACCTACACAGAGATGGAATGTCCTCCGACAACAAAAACTACTCTTCTCGGGCTTTCTGGCATGTTTGTAGTTATACCACTAGTTATCCTTCTTTTTCTAGTCGGAAAGGGAGCCGATAAATACCTAGCTATTATAATGCTTGGCTTCAATCTAACTATTTCTATTTGGGACCTTGAAAAGTATCTCAACATCCAAAACGCAGAGATTTTTGGCGTGGTCGGGATAGTTTTAATAGTTCTAGGTGAGATTTTATTAATAGAAAAATCAATATTTTAAATGATATTCACACACGTTCACCCAATACTTATTTATATAACAATCGTTTTTTCAACTCTTGTTTTTGCATTCTTAGTAGCGTTGAAAAGAAAAAGAAGAAGCACTAACCTTATACTACTCTCTTCGAAGGTTAAAGAAAATGTGATCAAAACAATCGACGGGATAGCAAAACCTTTCGAAATAGCAGAAATAGACGAAGTTAAGGCTCTTGTGAATAACTACAAAAAATGTATCTACATAGTAGACGAGAAGGAAGATTTAAAAAAACAAATAGAGAAGTTAAAAGGAATTATGAACAATTTTGGAGATTTTTACATTTTGAACTTGAACACAAAAAAGGGTTCTCATCTTCTTAACAAAAAATTGAGGGGGAAAATTTACAATGTGAGAAAAGTTGAAGAACTGAGAGAAGTTATACCATCTCTTCTTTCCAAATAATGTTAAAAATCAAAATAGGAAACAGAATCAAAAGCGAAACATAGTTAACGCTTTGATAATAATAGGTTAAAATATCTAAAATCAAGAAGAAGAAGGCTGTAGAGAAAAAAAGGCTAAAAATAGCTCTCTCTCCAAGTAGTCTAAAAAGATATGAAACAAAAAATACCGCAAAGAAGGTCATAAAAACGATCATAAAATAAGATTTTTCTCCACATTTCAGAGAAGGGATAAAATTAAAGTTAGAATCTAGCAAAATGTTTTTTCCGTACGAACACCCTAAATTCTCTGAAGTCCACGACCTAATTCCTTCTCTCAACACTACCAGAGAGAGTAACAATATAGCCACTGTCAAGTAACTAATTCTCTCCATAAAAAATGAAAGAAAGAAAAACATTTAAATCTTTCTAAGCCTTAAAAACCTAATTATTTTATCCCATATACTTTCTTTCTCAATGAAAACTTCCTGAGAAATTTCTGCCGCGATTTTTTTAAAAACCCTTGAAGCCCTCGCTCTTCCGTCTAACAAGACCAAAGGAACCATCTTCGATATAGATTCGATGATTTTCTTATCAAAAGGTATCTCACCTATTATTCTAACCTCACTTAGCTCTTCTATTCTTTCTTTTTTCATCTCATATTTTTTTCCCTCAACTCTATTCAAAATCAAACCATACAAATAAGTGTTTAAAATTTGGACTATCTTTCTGGCCTTAATCATCGAAACAACCGCTGCCATGTCAGGATTGGAAACCAATAAAATCTTATCACTCGCTTTTATCGTGGCTAAAACTTCCCTACCTATACCCGCAGCTCCGTCTATAATCACATAATCATAGTTGTCTTTTACTTCATCTATCTTTTCTTTCAATTTCATAACATCCGGATACTCAACTGTCGCTGAAAGACTAGCAGGTAAAATATGGACACCAGAAGGATGGATGTAAATTGCTTGAGTGACTTCTATCTTATCTTCCAAAACTTCGTTCAAAGTGTTTTCTTGAGAAAGCATTCCAAAATGAATTCCTAAGTTTGGGGTTGTTATATTGCCGTCGACTGCCAAAACTTTTTTACCAAAAAATTTTACCAAAGCTGAAGAAAGGTTACTAGTAACTGTGGTTTTCCCCACACCACCTTTAGCACTTATAACACCTATGACTACCACTCACATCCCCTCTTTAACTTTCTTTAAAGTTTTTATCAAGTCTTCCTCATCTCTTACCTTTATCGGCTCTAAAATTTTCGGTTGGAACGATCCTACCTTTTTGCCCTCTTTTTTATCAACTTTCTCTTGGTCTCTATCTTCAACGGTTTTTTTGTCTTCTTTACTCTCTTTAGGAGAAAACTCTGAAACTTCTTCCTTCTTTTTTTCTTCCTCTACGTCTTGCTCTCGCTCTTGACGATTTTGGAGCCCGACTTCCTCTTTATTTTTTTTCTCTCCACTCTCTAACTTCTCTCCTGATGGTAAAAATTCCAATCCTCCTTCCTCTATGAATTTCTCTATTCTTTTCCACTCCTCGACAAGCTTATCGTTTATTTCTCTCAATTTCTTTAAAGCATTTTCCTTCGTTTTATTGTAATCGCCTATGCTTATTCTACCAAGTTGCAAATCCTCATCAAGAGTTTTTAAAAGAAGTAAAATATCGTCTCTCTCCTCTCTCAACTTCACTATCGTTTCTGGAATTTTAGTCTCCGCTATTGGTAAAATTTTATTTATTTCATCGATGCTGGACTTTAAAGAAACCAAATCAGACCTAAAAGCCTCTAAATCTTTTAAAGTGGCTGTATTTTCTATTCTAACCTTAATCTCTTCTATATTTTTAGAAATCTCTCTTACTGTTTCCTCCAAGGACTCTTGCCTCCCCTTGTAGATTACAAACTCGTTCAGAAGTTTGTTGACTTCTGTAAAAGCTTTCTCGACTTTAGCTGCAATTCTCTCTATGTACCTTATGGCCTCTTTTACCTCCTCAGTTTTTTCGTTTACCTCATTAGAAATTTTGACCAAATTTTCCAAACCTTTTATACCTTTCATAAAATCATTAATTTTTTTCAAACTCCCTGTTAAATCCTCTATTTTTCTATCTGTCTTTTCGTTATGAATATCAAAACCGTCTAACCTCTTTTCTATATCAGTAAGTCTTTTTTCTATTTTTTCTGGTCGTATTTCTTCCACACTACTTTCCAACTTTTCCAACTTCATCTCTAATTCCTTAAGAAAACCATCGACCTGAAAAACCATAGACCTTATTTCTCCAATAGACTCTGTTAGATTTCTTATCTGCTCGCCTAAAGTCTTATCCATGTCCCTTAAAGAATCTATAAAAGCTTTAATTTTCTCTAACTCAACAGAAACTTTTTCAGGAACATTAACCAAAGGTGTCTCCTCTTTTACTTCTTCTATTTCTTTAGGTGGATTTAAAGGATCTATAAAAACCGGTTCGTTTTCTTTTTTCTCTTCATACGGATTTTCCTTTTTCTCCTGCTTCTTTAAAATTTTTTTCAAACCAAAACCTTCCCCTTCTTCTTTTATTCCAAGTTTCTTGTTGATTTCCTTCAATCTTTTTCCATATTTTTCTTTTGCTTCTTTATAAACACTTTCAGTTAAATTAGCCTTACTGTACTCTTCCTCTAGCTGAGAAATCAAATTTAAAAGATCTTCTCTTTCTTTTTTAAGTTGCTCGATTTCGCTTGCTTCCAAAATTCATCACCCTTTGCTTTTCAACCTCTTCTCCAAAGACTCCAAGTAAGTTTCTACCATCTTGAACGCTCCGGTCTTTAACTTATCCTTAGCGATGTTTAGTTCAATCTCCATATCGTAAGTATCAACTCCTTTCTTCTTCAATTCTTCTATTCTCTTAGCAAACTCCTCTATTTTCTTATTTAGACTTACATATTGATTAATTTCATCGTCGGTCAAAGCAAACGGTGAATGCAATATAGGTCTAAAGCTTATGAACCAAGGCTTACCGTGGTTGTATTCTGGATTTTGGAACAAACCAGTACCTATAACTAATTTTGTGATTTTGTCCGCGTACTCCTGACCATACTTAGATTTAACTCTACCGATATCTCCTTCATACCTCGTTCTCAACTGAATTTCGTT
>JANXDM010000035.1 GCA_025058615.1 Candidatus Pacearchaeota archaeon
TCTTCAGAAATATAATGCCGGAAAAAATTGGAAATCATTCGAAATTTATTCTAAAAAAGTAAAAGGAATTATTTACAAAATAGAAGAACTAAAGTATCTATACAAAAAAGATCCTGTTACGTTTTTACTTCTCTATATTGATTTAATCAGGAAAATCGAAAATAATAGGAAACATTATGAGGTTGCATTTCTGTTCTGTAATAACAATAAAATAACAAGTCTACCCCTTGCGCAATTAATGAAAAAATAAATTAAATTTTTAAATGGGAACATTTAAAAAGACGCTTTTCTTGATATAAAAAAAGAGAAAATGACTAAAAAAAATTTGGTAGGTGCGTGGGCTTTTACGGTAGGAGTAATTCTTGCAGTAATTTTTGGTTTGTTTGCAGGGTTCACATGGGTTCCATGGGTTCTTGTGATAATAGGGATAATAGTTGGTCTTTTGAATATAACAGATGTGGAGACACAGCCTTTTATGATCGCAGGGGCCATACTTGTAATAGTAAGCTATTTTGGCGGGAGCGTTTTTGATCAGATTTTTTTCTTGGGAGACATTCTGGACAACTTACTTATGATCTTTGTTCCAGCGACTGTTATTGTTGCACTAAAATCTTTGTTCGAGATAGCGAAGAAATAAAAAAATAAAACTTGCTTCTTTTTTTCTTTTTTGTTCTTTTTTTGAAAGCTTTAAAAAACTTTTAAAAATAGAAAATTTTTATTTCATATCGGGCCCGTAGCTCAACAGGATAGAGCATCGGCCTTCTAAAATAAGAGAGTTCCAATAGTGTCCTGAAGAAAGCCGAGGGTTGCAGGTTCGAATCCTGTCGGGCCCGTTCAAATGATAGACGTGCACTGTCATTTGGAACAACCTGAATTTGATAGAAACCTAAAAACCTTTGTGGAAGAATGGAAAAAAGAATTAAAATTTGTTGTTTCTAGTTGTTCGCATCCGCAAGACTTGAAGAAATCTTTCGAAATTTATCAACAATTTAAACCATTTGTGAAGATTTGTGTTGGAATCCATCCGGAATACGCGCACCAAGTAAAAGAAGAGGAAATAGAAAAAGTGATAAATTTCATTGAAAAAAATGAGAGAGACATTTCAGCCATAGGCGAAATAGGGTTAGATTATTATTGCATGACTGAAGAGCTTGTAAGAAAAAAGCAGGAAAATCTTTTTCTTACTTTTATAGAGCTTGCTAAAAAATTAGAAAAACCAGTTGTAGTTCATGCCAGAAATTCTTTTTTGGAAGTCATAGAAATTCTAGAGAAAAAAAACATGCAAGGAAGAAAAGTATTGATGCATTTGATGACAGAGAAGAAATATGTAGAGAGAATTGTAAAAAATAGTTGGTTTTTGTCTTTGGGCCCAGGAATTCTTAAATCAAAAAATCAAAAAAAAGTAGCCAGAGATGTTCCGTTACAAAACTTGATGCTGGAAACGGATTCTCCATGGTTTGCGCAGCCTGACCAAAAATTTGGAGTTCCTTTAAATGTCAAAATAGTATGTAAAAAAATTGCTGAAATTAAAAAATTGAATGAGGAAGAAATAGAAAAAATCACAGATATAAATGCTTGTAAATTTTTTTTATAAAATGCTGCAAGAAATTTTAGCTGTTTTGATTTCTTTGTCTGGGTACTTAGTAGGGATAATAATTGCAAGAGCGACCGTGGAAGAACTTAAGGGAGGAAGAAAGTGGTTTAAGTTGGCTATGGTTTTGTGTTTAGCTCTTATTATAATAAGCCCCTTCTTTTTTTCAGGAAGAATGCTTTTTTTCTTCATTCTAGTTTTTGTATTTATTTTTTTGGTTGTATTAGCAAGTTTTATTTTTTCCAAAAAAAAGAAAAATGTTGTATTTAATAGGTGTGGGATTAGAAGCTGAAGATATAAGTGTAAAAGCAATAGAAGTATGTAAAAAATGTGAAGAAATTTATTTAGAAAATTATACAACCTCTTTTCCTTACCACATAAAAAAACTAGAAAAAATAATAAAAAAGAAAATAGTTTTGCTAAAAAGAGAGCAAGTTGAATCGGATTTTTTGATAAAAAGAGCAAAAGATAAAAATATTGCTCTGCTAGTTTATGGGGATCCTTTAATAGGGACGACGCACATCTCTCTTGTTAGAGATGCAAAAAATTTCGGAATTAAGGCTAGAGTAATTCATAACGTTTCTATTTTTGATGCCATTTCTGAAATAGGTCTTTTTATGTATAAGTTTGGGAAAATTACCTCTCTTCCTAAATGGAAGCAATCCTATAAACCAGAAAGTTTTTTTAGTATAATAAAAGAAAATTTATCACACAATGCCCACACTTTGTTGCTTGTGGACCCAGAATTAAATTTTGGTGAAGCGATTTCTGAAATAAAAGAAGCAGATAAAGAAAATCTTTTTGAAGAAAAGAAAATAGTTGTTGTTTCTTGTGCTGGTACTAAGAATAGAAAAATTCTTTTTGATAAAATTTCTGAATTGGCGAAGAAGGAAATAATAAAACCTTTTTGCTTTGTGATTCCTGCAGAACTTTCTTATGGAGAAGAAATCAATACATCTTCTTGAATAATCTATCTAACAATACAATCTTTCTTGCATGTTTTTTCCTCAGGTAGAGCCCATATAATAAACCAGCTATGAATCCGCCCAAATGAGCTGTATTTCCTATCGGCAAACCAGATGCTGCGCTAAAGATCCATATTACTACCAAGGTGAGAATTACACCTATCCATAATGGAATTGCTATGGGAATAAACATTATATAAACCGGGGCCCTTGGGGTCAATAAAGTTAGAACTCCTGCTATTCCAAAAATTGCTCCGGAGGCTCCTACAGCCGGAATTTCTAATTGGTTTTTTGATGCAAGAAATACAAAAAATAAAGAAGCAATAATACCAGACAAGAGATAGATAAAAATGAAGCGCTTCTTTCCTATCAATCTTTCAAGAAAAGTACCAAGAAAGTAAAGACTGAACATGTTAACAAACAAGTGCCAGAAACTTCCGTGAACAAACATATTCGTAACAAGTGTCCATAAATTTCTTCCTCGCAGAATCGCGATAGGTTGTACTGCTACCTTATAAATGAAATCTTCTCCCAAAATTGAAACCAAGAGTAAAACAACAAAAAAAGAAACAATATTTATCAAGATCAGCGTAAACGTCAAATTCATGATAGATCTTCTTTTATATCTCATTTTTTTCTTCTTTTCTTCTTTTCTTCTTTTTTTTGATGCAATTTTTCCAGGAAGCAATTTATTGTTTCTATATCTTTTTCTAATATTTTTATTTTTGTCTCTATTTCTTTTATTTTTTTCTCTTCGTCAGAAACCATCATCAGCGTTCCACACTCTGGGCAAAAAAATTCGTGAAGCAAGGCTGTTTCTGTGGTCACTTCCATACATTTGTTTGGGCAAACATAATAAGTTTTTATTTCTCGGCTTTTTGCTAATTGTTTTAATGCTTTGATCTCTTGTTCTTTCATTTTTTTCAGAACCTCAAGTGTTTTGTCTGTTTCAAGTGTCCAATAATAAGTGTACCAACCTTTTCTTCTGTCTTTTTTTCTTGTAAAACTGATGATATTATATTCAAGTAATTTGTAAAAAAAATTTCTTACTTGGTTCACACTTATTTTTAATTTTTCAGCTATTTTGAACTCGTTTATGTTCTTCTTTTCATAAAGGAAAGAAACAAATGCCTCGCTATTCTTTCCAGCAATTTTTCTTATAGTTTCTTTTATTAATTCTAAAATTTTTTCTTTCTCTTTTTTGTCAAGCATCTTTTGTCATAATATAGTGACAAGAAAGATTTATATGTTATCTTTTTTTGTTCTTTCATCGTAAGATAAATAATTATTTAAACTTTTCCAAAATGCTTTTTAAAAAGAAAAAGCTGGTTGTTCCGGAACCACCAGGATATAGCCCAAAAGAACTTGGCCTTGAACTACCAGAAGTTATGGAAGAAAAATCTAATTTTGAGGTTGAAGAATTAAGAAAAAGATTCGAGCCAGA
>JANXDM010000036.1 GCA_025058615.1 Candidatus Pacearchaeota archaeon
TATCCCATTTTGAAATTAAAAAATTCTAATTTAAGTGTTTATAAATTTTTTGAAGACACAACAAAAATTAAAAAAGATAATAACTTCAAAATTTTATGCGCTTATGTATTCTTTGCAAGAAAGGTCTTGCAGCAGATGTTTTGCAAGTTTGTGCTAGTTGTATCAAAAATAATTTTGAAAAAGCAAAAAGTTTTATAGAAAATGCATTCGAGAGAACGTTACGTCCTTACACATTACCCCCCTTCCCTCCGAACGATGGGATTATAGGTGATGGGTGCGAAAATCGTTGCAAAATAAAAAAAGGAAAAAAGGTTATTGTGGCTTTGTCGTTAATAAACAAAACAGACTTGTCAAGCTTACCAACGACAAATGGCTTCTTTGGTTTTATTTTGATCAACACCCCACTAATTGCGTCTCTGCGTGGTGCTGTGGGGCTACTGGAATAGGATACCCAAAATTCAGCGCTACCAAAAACGTTGAATATGGTTTTACTAATTTGAGTATTTTTATTGGTGCGTCCTTTATGCATTGCCTCTTTTGCCAAAATTATGAATATCTTGATATTACGAAATAGTTGAGTCTTTTAGTTAGCACAGAGAAACTTGTTGATGCAGTAAAAAGAAATACAACTTGTGTATGCTTTTTTGGTGGATGTATTGCACAACAAATAGATTTTGCAATCTGCGCTGCAAAAAAATTAGAGAAAAAGCAATACAAGAAAAAAGAATCCTTCGAATATGTTCTGAAACGAATGGTCTCGAGAACTCGAAGAAATTAAAAGAATTTGCTTCTATTAGTTTGGACTCTGGAGGAGGAATAAAATTCGATTTAAAAACTTTTAGCGAAGAGCTAAGTATTGCTTTGACAGGAGTTTCGAAAAAGAAGGTTTTTTAAAATTTTGAAGAGCTTTCTTGTTTCCATTACAGCAGAAAAGAAATTCCTTTTCTGAGAGCTTCTACTTTGTTGATTCCCTATTACATAACAAAGGACGAGGTAAGAGAAATTGCAAAATTTATAGCTTCGTTGGATGAAGGAATTCCTTATTCACTTCTTGCTTTTTATCCTTGTTTTATGTTTTAAGATCTACCCTACACGACATGGAAGCATGCAAAAGAGTGCTATGAGGAAGCAAAAAAATATCTGAAAAATGTTAACTTGGGTAATATACACCTCCTGAGAGATTAGTTATTTAGAAAATGCGCCAGCCGGGATTCGAACCCGGGCGATTGCCTTTCTCAACTATGGGAGGGCAATGTCCTACCACTAGACTACTGGCGCGACCTAATAATGTATAAAGTTATAAAAATTTTTAAAATTTTTTTTAATTCAACAAATTAATAATCTTAATTCCATTTCAAAAAATGAAACTTGACAGAAACTTGGAAGAAAAAATTTGGGACGAAATCTTAGAAAAAAGCAAGAGACCAACACACGATAAATTTCAAAATGAGATAGACCTAACTGATCTCAATATACTTAAATGTGGGAGGCCAAGTGAGGAGCAGATAATAGAGATTTTAAATCAAATTTCTAAATTGGATCAGTATACTTCTCTTGTCTTACCGGAGAAGATTCTTTATGAAATAGACCCAAGAACGGTTAGAAAAAATGTCCGCCCAATTTGTTTGAGAAGAATTCGAAGCAAAACGGAGGCCATAGAAAAGAAGATAACCCTAGAAAAACTAATCAAAGAAAAGATAGAGGAGATGAGAGAAAAATTTATTTCAAATCCTGAAAAAATTTGCGAAGATTATGCAGGAATAAATTATAGAGGAATAACAGACAAAAAAGTTAAAAATTATCTTATGTGCGATGTAATAGAAGGTTACTTGCACGCAAAAGATGCGGGAATCTTAATAGAGACAAAAAGATACGATACTTTAGAAAAACTTCTGAAAAGCAAAGAAATAGACTCTTTTGACAAAGAAACAAGAAAAAAGATAGTTTCTGCTATAAAAAGTATAACTTCAAGAGAGCTCATGACAGAAAAGATGAAGAGAATCCCGGGATATGTAAGGAAAGTAATTTTGACAAAGCAATCCGAGAGAGTTGTGCTGAGAGTCCCTTCGACTACGACAAAGAAAAAATATTATAAGAATATAAAATTTAGAAAATTACCTCAGTTTTTTATCGATGGAAATTTTCCTGAATTGAATTCCGAAGTTTATGCATCTTGGATGGATGTTTATACAGAGCCTAGTTGTAATTGTGAAGAAAAAACTTTCTTTATAACTTATCTCCCTAGAAGAGTGAATCAGATATGGTATTGCGTTCATGAAATAGCAGCTTTTCTAAAAATGATGATGGATGATTGGAAAAAAGATAATGATGACCTTGCAGACCCGAGGATAGGGCTCTCGCCGTTTTTTATACCAACTTTGGAGGCTATAGAATTCTATAAAAAATTGCGAAATCAAGTTTTTGTTAAGACCGAAAATTCTTACAAGCATCTTCCGAAAATCTACTTGGATATTTGGTTAGAAAAATTAATCAGAACAAACAGGTTAAAGAGTTTTATTGAATCTGTGAGCTATGTTGAAAGCGCAAATTTTAAAATTTAATTTTTTTTATTCTTTTTATGGGAAAAAAATTTTATGTTACTACTGCAATAGATTATACAAACGATGTGATTCATATAGGACAGGCCTACCAAAAAGTTGTAGCGGACGTTTTTGCCAGATGGTACAGGCTTCTTGGAAAGAGAGTCTTTTTTCTTACTGGAACCGATGAACACGGAAAAAAAATTTACGAAATAGCAAAAGAAAGGGGTTTAAATCCGAAAGAATTTGTTGACGTGATAAGTACAAAGGACAAAGAAGAACAAGATTCTTTGAACATTTCTTATGATCGCTTTATAAGAACAACAGACAAAGATCATGAAAAAATTGTGCAAGAGGTAACAAAAAAAATTTTGAAGAAAGGAGATATTTACAAAGGAATATATGAAGGACTTTACTGTGTAGGGTGTGAGGCTTATCTAACAGAAAAGGATCTTTCTGATGGTAAATGTCCTGTGCATGATAAAAAACCAGAAGTTGTAAAAGAAGAAACTTATTTTTTTAGGCTTAGCAAATACAAGAAAAAATTGCTTAAATATTACGAAAAACATCCTGAATTCATACTTCCAGAAGAAAGAAGAAATGAGATAATTTCAAAAGTAAAGGAAGGTGTTAAAGATCTGAGCATTACCAGAACAACTGTTTCTTGGGGAATTCCTTTTCCTGGAGATGAAAAACATACTATATATGTTTGGTGGGATGCCTTGTTAAATTATTTTTCTGGGATTTATTCTGAAAAAAAATTTTGGCCTCCAGATCTACAATTGTTGGGAAAAGACAATGGCTGGTTTCATGGGGTTGTTTGGCCTGCCATGTTAATGTCTGCCGGCCTAAAACTCCCAAAAAAAATTTTTATTCACGGTTTTCTAACCTTCGAAGGAAAAAAAATTTCCAAATCGTTGGGTAATATTATACATCCAAAAGAATTGGTAAAAAAATACGGATCTGACTCTGTTAGATATTTCCTCTGTAGAAATTTTGCGCTTGGAC
>JANXDM010000037.1 GCA_025058615.1 Candidatus Pacearchaeota archaeon
GATATTTTATCTTATCGCACAAAACAGTTCCTTTTCTTAAATTCTTAAAAGGAATGACTTCAATATATGTTACATGTAAATAACTCTTTCCTTGCGGAAAAAAAACTAAAGAGGAATAATTTCTTTCTTCCAAAATAGGAAAAAAGTCCTCTGTTTGAGACAAATCTTCCGGCAAGCTTGTAAGATTTATGACAGAATTGTCATCGAAAGTTATGTAAACAAAAATACCTGAAATGTTAAAATTACCTGTATTCAGTAAAGTTAAATTCAACTGTGGTGTATTGCTTGTATCAAATTTACACCCTATTATAGAAAGGCTTAGCCCTTCAGGACATTCCTCTTGCCCTACAGGAACTTTTGATTTAGCCCAAAAGTAAACTCCAGAAGCTAGGGCGATACTCATAACGACCAATAAAACATAGGAAACAAGTTCGCTCATGCCTTTTTTAGCAATAGTATACTTCCCCATTTTTTTGGATACGTAAAATACTATGAAAATTTTTATCATTTGTTATTTTTAAAAATCTTTTGAAAGGACGTTGTATTGAGACGTTTCGTACTTCTTCATTCAAAAAAACAAGATCCCTATTTGCAGCCACCTCTCTTGCAGAAGTTTCATTTATAAAAAAATTTATCTTTTCTGTAAGATTATTTTGAATTCTTAGGTTTGAAGTATTTCCATAAACAAAAAAAATTTCTACACCTTCATTATCTTCTAAAAAATAATTTGTAAAGTTTATTATTTCTTCAAGCTCGTCGATAGCTCCGCCGAGGGTATAATTTTTGCTTATGGTAAAAATTTCATGTCTGTAGTTATAACATAATCTATGAAATTCTTGTATTGCTTCTGTACTAGATTTTGCAAAATTGTATTTCACAAAAATACTCAAAAGAAGTATTCCAAAAATTACTCCAAACAAAATAAAAAATTGTGCTTTCGTATTCATTTTTGCTTGCTAGAGCTTCTCAAAAGATTTGCTTGTATCATTTTTGTAATATCTTTTGTTGTTGTATTATCTTCAACCAAATTTTTAACATATTCACGGTATTCTTCTAATAATTTATTGCTAATCCCAAAAAAAGGATTATAACAATTAATGAAATGTTGTGTCTCTCTTGTTTCTTCGCAGCTTTCTAAATAATAATACATATTACGAAGAGCAGCTCTCCAAGAGTCGCTTTGACAGAAACAAGAACGTTTTTCCTAATTCTTTCTCGGTCCTGCTACCCTGCAAGCGTCGAAGCTTTGGGTTAGGGCTGCGCTCTTCCGAGACTGACCCGGTTACCCCAAAACACGACCGAGCAGGACAAGACTTCATCGTACGAATTAGGGCGTTTCTTGCTTCCGTCTCACTCCTCTTGTTGCGGCCTGCCATAAGCCCTTTTGCATTTAGGCGGAGGGCTAGCCCGCCGGCCTAGAGCTGCTCTTTACTCAAAAAGAAACTTTTACTTATAAATATTTTGAAAATGCGGGGGGCAGGATTCGAACCTGCGAAGGCACTAAGCCACAGGATTTCTTCGGAATGGTCTTAAGTTTAGCAAACCTTCTGAGTTTAGCAAACGAAGGCTCTCGCCTTGAGTTTCCTGCCCGTTTGACCACTCCGGCACCCCCGCATTCAAAGAAAAATTTCGTTTTGCTTATAAATCTTTCTCAAGACGAGACCTAGTTTTCTTTTTCACCGAAAAATTTAAAAAGGATATACAGCATTAAATATATACATAATGTATATACTAAAATGGATATGTTCAAAGAAATAGTAATTTGCAGCAAGTGCAGAAAAAGATTTGCTTACGGACACATAGTTAGAGATGGCTTCAAAATAAGAGTTTTGAAATGTAAAAAATGCGGCAAACGTATTTATCATCCTGTTGACTTGGAAGAATACAAGAAATTCTTACAGCTGAAACAAAAACCTTTCGAAGTAAAACTTAGGATTGTTGGAAATAGTTACGCGGTTAGTATTCCAAAAAAAATAATAGAATTTTTGCATGAGCAAGAAAAGTCACATCAGGACATTAATGAAAGAATGCGGAACGAAATAAAAAAAATGCACAAAATGGTAAAAATGTTTTTGGAAAGCTCTGGGAAAATATCTTTGTTGTTTGATTTCGAAAAAGATAAAAAATGAACAAGATAAAATTAAAAGTGATGGCGGCGCTGCAGGAAGATGCTTATAAGGGAATTGCTAGAATAGATTCGGCTACTATGCGGGAGCTGAATGTGAGGCCTGGAGACGTTATTCTAATTAATGGAGGAAGAGAAACTGTAGCAATAGTAGATCGAGCCTATCCTGCAGATGTCGGAGAAAAGATAATAAGAATAGATGGAATTACGAGAAGAAATGCGAAAGCTGGCGTCGGGGATTTTGTTTTTGTTAGCAAAGCCGATGTGAAAGAAGCAAAAAAAGTTGTGATAGCCCCTGCACAAAAAGGAGTAACAATAGTTACGCAAAATCCCGAAATATTCAAAGAAGGCCTATTAGGGAGAGCCGTAGTCGCTGGGGACCTTGTAGTATTAGGAGGAACACAAAGAAGACGTGATTTGATGGCTTCTAGTTTCGAGGATCTTTTCGACATTTTTGGAGAAGCGTTCGGGATGAGCCCTGGGTTTGGGTTCCCGGGATTCGAGACAAAATTCATTGTTGTATCGACGATGCCAAAACAGCCTGTAATAATAACAGAAGCTACTGAGCTCGTTATTAATCCAAGAGCAGTAGAAATAATAGAAGAGCGCGTTCCAGAAGTAACTTACGAAGACATAGGAGGTCTTGACGAAGAAATCAAAAAAATAAGAGAGATGGTAGAGCTTCCTTTGAAGCATCCAGAAATTTTTGCTAGACTTGGTATAGAACCTCCAAAAGGAGTGCTACTTTATGGTCCTCCAGGAACAGGAAAGACATTGCTTGCTAAAGCAGTTGCAAATGAATCAGAAGCGAATTTTTTCTCATTGAATGGTCCTGAATGTATGTCTAAGTTTTACGGAGAAAGCGAAAAGAGAATTCGCGATCTTTTCGAACAAGCAGAAAAAAATGCTCCAAGCATAATTTTTATAGATGAAATAGATGCAATAGCTCCGAAACGTGAAGAAAGTTATGGAGAAGTGGAAAGGAGAGTAGTTTCTCAATTACTCACCTCAATGGACGGCTTGAAATCGAGGGGAAAAGTAATAGTTATCGGGGCAACGAACAGACCGAACGCAATAGACGAAGCTCTAAGGAGACCTGGAAGATTTGACAGAGAAATAGCAATAAATGTTCCCGATAAGGAGGGAAGACTTGCCATACTAAAAATACATACAAGAAATATGCCTCTAGCAAAAGATGTAAATCTAGAAGAAATTGCAGCAGTAACACATGGCTTTGTTGGGGCAGACT
>JANXDM010000038.1 GCA_025058615.1 Candidatus Pacearchaeota archaeon
ACGAAATTTATCCCTCATTCTTGTAAACTCGCCAGGCAAGTCCCGAAATCTAGCAGAAACAAGCGCTGCTCCTGTCAAAAAAAGAATCAAAGCCACAATTACCACAACTTTTGATTTCATTTTAAAATTTAAATTAGGAATTTCAACTTCAACAAACGATTTTCTATTTATAAATCTTTCTAAAAAATAAGTTTTTAAATTTATTTAAATTTCTTTTTTCATCTAAAATTTGGGCCTGTGGTCTAGTGGTAAAGACGCTGCCCTCACGCGGCAGAGGTCCTCGGTTCGAAAACAAGGAGGTCATTGTTTTCGAAAATCCGAGCAGGCCCATGAAAAATTTTTAAAGTTCAATATCTTGCTTTCCATAAAAAGGAGGATAAAATGTTTGAGGATTTTGATTTTGATGAGGAATTGAGAAGATGGAGAAAAGCGATGAAACGCCTTCTTGCATGGCCCTTGCACTTAGAACGATTTACTTTTGGGGAGTTCCGCGAACCATTGGTGGATATGGAAGAAACAGAAGACACATTGAAATTAGAAATAGAGCTTCCGGGGATATCTAAAGAAGATATAGACATTGACGTAACACATGATTCAATAACAATAAAAGCAAAGAAAAAAGAAGCAAAAGAAGAAAAGAAGAAAGGTTTCTACAGAGTAGAGCGCTCTTATAAAGGATTCTACAGAAGCATGACACTACCTTGCAAAGTAATTCCAGAAAAAGCTGAAGCAACATACAAAGACGGTATATTAACAATAATTCTCCCAAAGGCGGAAAAGAAGATAGCGGCAAAGAAGATAAAAATTAAATAAATATTTTGTTTTTGGTTTCTTTCTTTATTTGTAACTATTTAGTGATCAAAATAGAAAGATTTATAAATCATAAATCGTTCCTTCTTAGTGGTTACAAAATGAAAATTCCAATTTTAAGATTTGTGGCATTCTTAGTTTTTGCATTTCTAATAGCAGTAATAGCGCATGAAACTATACACATAATTCAGGCAAAAATTAACCAAGTAAATCCAGAGGAAGTTTGCTTTTTAGGTTATAGTAAGGACGGTGCCGGCGGTTGGGTCGTGGCTGATGTTCCGGGATGGGGTAGTGAAAAAGCTTTTTTCAAATACGAATTTCCAGCAATAATAGTAACTTTCATCATGATGGGCTTGATTACTTACTTACTCATTCTTCACGACTTAAAATATATTAAAATTACTTAATTTTGTAAAAAATTATTAGAAAACCAGTATGCCCGACCATCAGATCTTTCGGCCTAAGAGATCTTCCTTTTTTTTGCCATTCTCTTTGCAACGTTTCGTAGATTCCCTGAAGTTCAAAATTTTTGTAGAATTTTTTTTCGACTTCTTCGATTAATTTGAAGATTTGTAATACAGTAGGAAGCCAACAAATCAAGATACCCCCCTGCTTCAAAACTTTTTTTATTTTTAGTAAATAATTCCAAGGATCCGGCAAGTCAAGTATTACTCTATCAAATTCTTTTTCTTTTACATCTTTCAAGTTGGCTCTTTCCAATTTCAAGTGTTTTATTTCTTCTACTTTTTTGTTATAAAAGGTTTCTATGTTTTTCTTTGCTGTTTCTATCATATCCTTTCTCTCATCAACCGAAACAACCTTTCCTTTTTCTCCTACAGCCCTCACCAAAAAACATGTTAAAGCACCAGATCCCGTCCCTGCTTCCAAGACCTTTGCTCCTGGAAATATGTCCCCCAAAATCAAAATCTGCCCTATGTCCTTCGGGTATATAACCTGGCTTATTCTTTTCATTTTTTTTAAAACAAAGTCAAAAAGAGCAGGTTTCAAAATGAGAAGTTCTTCTCCTTTTGAAGAGATTATTTTTTCGCCAGGACTTTTTCTTAATAGATCGTCGTGAGAAATTTTTCCCTTGTGAAATTCGAAAAAACTATTTTTCTTCAAAACAATCAAATATTTTCTTTTTTTAGTATCCACAAGCATAACTAGTTCCCCTTCTTTCATAGTTCTATAAAAAGAATAAGATATTAAAAATTTTGGTTGGAAAAAAATTTAAAAATTCTAAAAAAAATTAAAAAAAATGATCGGGGAAAAGATAAAAAAATTGGAGAAGGAGTTAGAAAGAAGAACAGAAAGATTATCCAAAAAAGTGAAAGGTTTAGGAAAGAAGGGGGCAATCACAACAATCAAGTTCAAATTAGAGTATCTAAAAAAATACTTGACAGAGTCAGATAAAAACAAAATAAAAGATTTTGTCAACTCAAATCAAAAAACAATAAAAATACTGCCAAAAACACTAGAAGAAAAAATAAATAGCTATTTGAGCAACCCTTCTAATGATGAAAAAGAACGCAGTGAGATAATAACACTTATCAAATTATATGATACCATCATAAAAGAAAATACCAGTAATGGAGTTCGCAAGCTTTACTACAAAATAAAGAAATACTTTCTTTATTTTTTATATAGATTATGAAATTTGTTATTTATTCTACCTTGCTTCCTGGATTTATTTCTTTCTCAGGTACTAAAAGTATCACACAACTTTCATTTACAGCTGCTAGAAGCATTCCTTCGCTTTTGACTCCGCGAATTTCTTTTGGTTCCAAGTTTACAAGAACAACACAATATTTTCCATTCAAATCTTTTTCACTATAATGGCCTTGTAATCCTGCAACAATATTTCTCTTTCCAAGAGCTCCAAGATCTACTTCTAGTATGAAAAGCTTATCTGCATTAGGATGTTTCTTTACACTTGTTATTCTCCCTATTCTTAGGTCTATTCTCTTCCACTCCTCGAAAGATATGTTTTCCATTTTTCCTTCTTGAATCTTTTCCTTTTTGATTTTGTCTAAAGTGTTTTCTTCTAATTTTTTGAATAAAATTTCAATCTTTTTTATTTTTTCTGTTTTGAGCCGCTTATTTATTTGTTTTAAGTTCTTGATCTCGAAATTAAAATGTTCCGCAATTTTTTCGGCTGCACTGGGAATAAAAGGCCACAAAAGAATTGCAATTGCTTTTATACTATCACAAAGCTCATAGATTTTTTTCTTGTCTTTTGTTTTCCACAGTTCGTTTTGCTGAACATATAGATTGCACTTATCGATAAACTCAAAAATTATGTTGAGTACCTTGTCTATTTTGAAGTTCTCGAAGCATTTAACTATCTCCTTGATGTTTAATTCTTTCAATAATCTATTCTTGCATTTTTCTATTCCGTATTGTTCCGCTAATGCTGTAACCCTAGAAACAAGGTTTCCCAGCTTATCTGCTAGTTCTGAATTGTGCCTTCTTACTAGTGCCTTTTCGTTGAAATCTCCATCTTGTCCAAGCGCAAA
>JANXDM010000039.1 GCA_025058615.1 Candidatus Pacearchaeota archaeon
GATTTGAAAAAAAATATAAAGTTACAAGTTTTTTCGAATACATACAAAAAACGAGGTTCATGAAGAACTTACAAATGAATAGAATGTTTAAGAAATGAGCATCTTTCTTTTTTTAATCCAATGTATATGGTTTGCGCTTCCGGCCTATGCTGCAAATATTTTTGCATCTCTTTCTGCAGAGGTAAAATTTCTTCAGATATTGGGTTTTCCTATCGATTTTTATCAACAATGGAAAGGAAAACGAATACTTGGAGATAATAAGACGATAAGAGGATTTTTAATAGGGACTTTCTTTGCTATTCTCGTTTCTTTTTTTCAACATATTTTGTTCAAAAATGAATTAATTAGGAAAATATCTTTTTTTGATTACTCTAAAAATTTTTTGCTTTTAGGATTTCTTTTAGGGCTCGGAGCCCTTGTTGGAGATTCTTTTGGTTCCTTTATCAAAAGACGTTTGAATATTCCTTGTGGCGAAAGGTTTCTTCTTCTAGATCAACTCTCTTTTATTTGTTTTGCTTTACTCTTTGCTTCGTTCATTTACCCAATAAATATCAAAATTTGGCTTGTTTTATTGCCTTTGACATTTTTATTACATATTGTAGTGAATCATTTGGCTTTTTACTTAAAGATAAAAAAAGCTAAATGGTAAAATGTTAGAAAAAGAGAAATTTAATAATTTTTCTATAAAAATTGGGAACTTACTTAAAAAATTTGGAATCTCTCCTAATATGTGGACTTTTTTTGCATTGGTTTTTGCTCTTGTTTCCGCATTTTTTATAATAAACCAAAAATTTTTTGTTGCTTCCTTATTTTTCTTTCTCTCTGCTTTGGCAGATTTCTTCGATGGTTCGGTTGCGCGAGCGACAAACAAAACAACTTTATTTGGAGCGTATTTTGATACTATAATTGACAGATATGTTGAAGCGATAATTCTTTTTTCTTTCTTGTTCTTACCTTTACCTTCTATTTTTTTCGAGTCTAAGGTTTGGATTTTTCTGGCTTTGTTTGGTGGTTTGATGACGACCTATGCCAAAGCTGCAGCAAAAGAGAAAGATATTTTAGAAAAAGAACTTCCTACCAACGTTTTCGGAAGAGCGGTCAGAACATTTCTATTGTTTTTTGCAATTTTTTTCTCCTCCTTTTCTCTTGTCTATACTACTTATGTTATCCTTCTCCTCTCTTTGGTTTCGAATTTCACCGCTCTCGAGAGAATTTCGAGAATATTAAAAAAATCTAAATTTCGCGATGCTCGAAGTTAGGCGAAAAAAAACAGGGGTTTTTTTACAAAAAAAAATAACATCTCTTTTTAATAATTTTTTTCTGAATTCTGTTAGATTTTTTGCTTTTGCCCCCGTCCACGCATTTCCTACTTCAAGATGAGAATGAGCATCAGAGCCTGCTGTAAAGGGAAGCTTAATTTTTTTTGCAAATTCTTCAGAATTTTTGTTGTACCTTCTAGCATTGAAGATTTCAATGGCATCGAATTTTTTTAAATATTTTTTAGCTACTTCAGTTATTGTTGGATGTGCGAGAACAGCGACGCCTCTTTGTCTGTGAATCTCTTCTAAGATATCTTCCATATTTCTTGATGAAATCTCTCTTTTCAACCACAATCCCAAAATATCCAGACCTTCCTTGCATTTTACTTCCTCTCCTAAGATTAGGTACATCTTCAATTTTCTTGCTGCTTTTTTTGCTTCTTTCCATCCTTCACAAGTACCATGGTCTGTAAGCGCAATTCCATCAAGGCCTTTCTTTTTCGCGGCTTTGATTAAAGATAGGGGAGAACAAAAAGCATCATAAGAGTAGCAACTATGGACATGCAAATCTATTCTTATTGTTTTTTTCATTTTCAAACTTTGATTTTCTTTTATTTTCGCAGCATGTAAAATGAAATTCTTTATTCTTGTGTTTGATTTTTACGTGTTAATTTGAGTGAAGAAATATCATTTTTATTTTTTATCTAGACGTTCTCTGTAACACAAATAGCTTAACTTGAAAGTATTCAATCGACTCAAATTTTTTATTTAATTTCAAGTTTTCATTGTTAATTTGCTCCAGAATTGTTTTTATTTGTTTTTCATTCTATTTTAGGGACCGAAAATTTTACCTTTCATTCTTTAAACGCCGGGACTGGGACTCGAACCCAGAAGCCCCTTTTTGGGGCACGGCTCTCCAGGCCGTTGCGATACCAATTACGCGACCCCGGCATAATTAAAAAAGAAAAGCAAAGTTAAAAATTTTATCCCAATATTTTTAGCATTGTTCTAGCGTTTTTTAGCATATCATGGTTGTTGTTGAAAAAAATGTAAACCTTTTCTGGTTTTACTTTTTTTATACTCTTTGTTATCTCTTTTAGCTCTTTTTCAGAATAGCAATGCTTATACCAGAAAATTCTTCCATGCATTCTAAGATAAACTATCTTGTCTGGGAAAATTTTGTTTTTGAAGTCTGGAGAATCTAAGGAAACAAGAGTTAGTTCTTTTTTTAGTTTTTTGATATATTTTTCTTCTAAGCTTTCGATTAGTTTTTTGTTTCTCAATTCTAGCGCAAATTTTTTACCTAATTTGGTTTTTTTTGCAAATTTTAAGACTTTTTCTAAGTCTGTAAAAGTTGGAGGAAGTTGAAACAAGTAAAAATCGATGTTGGGTTCCAAAAATTTGAAAAGCTCTCGAAAATTTTTCCATACATATGTTGCTTTTTTATCAAATTTGTGGACATGTGTTACAAGTCTCGTAACTTTTATACTCCATCTTAAATCAGAGCCTTTTTTTGCCCATGCTTTGATCTGGTTAAAAAAAGGAAATCTGTAAAAAGAAGCATTCAATTCTACAGCGTTCAAACCAGAATTTTTTACATACCACTCTAAACTTCTTTCTTTGTTCCAACTATAAAACCAGCCGCTCGTTCCTACATATACTTGCATGATGTATCAACAAAAAATAAATTAAAAAATTTATTTTTTCTTAATCATGAAATTTCTTTTAAGAATCTCTAGAATTTCGTGTTATCATCT
>JANXDM010000003.1:0-230 GCA_025058615.1 Candidatus Pacearchaeota archaeon
AAATAGCTGTTTTGGAGTATTTTGAGAGAGTAGAAGAAGATAACAAACAAGATTTACCAGAAGCTGAAATATACTACAAACAACATGGCAAAAAAAAGAGTTGGTAGAGTTTGTGAAGAAAGGTAAGTTTAGAAAACTTGGTAAAGGAAAGGTGACTTATTATGTGTTAAAATAACTTGGGTTGAATTGGGTCAAAATACGGGCTTAGGGCCCATATTTTATACCACATT
>JANXDM010000003.1:240-23140 GCA_025058615.1 Candidatus Pacearchaeota archaeon
TAAAATATGGGAAATTTTAGCAAATTTCAATTCCAATCAAGTAGATTTTTACATAAAATGGAAGAAGATGAGTTATTCTTAAATTTTAGCTTTTGGTTTTATTTGTAGCTGAAACTTTATCTTGTATATTAGGAAAAATGATAAAAAGAATAAGCAAGGATGAAGTTGAGTTTGAAGATGGAATGAAAATTAATTTGAAAGATTTGGATTACAAACTGATCAAACCTTTGATTTGGTGGGGGGATAACATGAAAGTTAAAGAAAAACAAAGTATTGTGATGGAAGAGGTATTAAAAATAGTAGAAAATATTCAAAATGGATTAAAATACTCTGAAATTGTGAATAAAATTTATGAAAAATATGAAATGTTTAAGTGAATTAAAATGATAGTCCGTCCGATTCTTGAATCAATGCTCGAAGAAATAAAATTTGAAAGCCTGCCTAGTAGTTGGAGTTCTTTGGATGTTGAAAGTTTCTCTAGAAATAAGAAATTATGGGATTTTCAACAAAATGCTGTTAAGAATGCAATAAAATGCTTGTACTTATTTTATAAGCAAGACAATGGCGATAAATCAAAATTTTATCAAAGGTATGTTTTGAACGGTTTAGATGAAGATTTGCAAGATGTTGTTAAAATTAACACTTCAAAACTTAAGAGAAAAGTAGCAGAAATATTGTCTCAATACTATCCTATAGAAGACGAGATCATAAAATTTGAGAACTTTATAAACAGAGCTGCTTTTTGGATGGCCACAGGTTCTGGGAAAACATTAGTCATAGTTAAACTCATAGAAGCTTTAAAAAAATTAATGGATTTAGGAGAAATACCAAAAAAAGACATTCTCTTTTTAACACATAGAGAAGATTTGATAAACCAATTCAAAAAACATGTTGAAGAATTTAATGAATTATCAGTAGAAAGATGTTTAAGAATAAATTTGAGGAGTTTAGGAGAATATGAAAAAATTAAGAGAGAAAGTTTAGCTTCATTCTTTAATGAGATCATAGTTTTTTATTACAAGGCAGATTGCATAACTGATGAACAAAAAGAGAAACTTATAGATTTCCGAAATTATGAGAATGGTGGTAACTGGTATATAATTCTAGATGAAGCACACAAAGGTGATAAAGATGAATCCAAAAGACAATTTTTTTATTCTATCATGTCAAGAAATGGGTTTTTATTTAATTTTTCTGCAACTTTTATTGATGAAAGAGATATTTTGACAACAGCCTTTAACTTTAATTTGGAAAGATTTATTTCTGAAGGTTATGGGAAACACATCTATATACTTAAACAAGAAGTAAGAGCATTCAAAGAAAAAGAAGATTATAATAGAAATGAAAAGAAAAAAGTTGTATTAAAAACATTGATTTTGTTAACGTACGTTAAAAAATTCAGGGAAAAAATCAAAGAAATAGATTTAACAGCTTATCATGAACCCTTAATGTTAACTTTGGTTAATACTGTAAATCTCTCTGAAGTAAGAGAAGAAGAGCCTGATTTAAAACTGTTTTTTAATGAATTAGAAAGTATAGGGAAGGGAGAAGTGGATAAAAATTTGTTAAAAGAATCTATTGAAGAGATAATTCAAGAATTCTCTGACAATCCTTTACTTATTTATGAAAACATTCCTATTAAAATAAATAAAAATATCATTCAAAAAATTACCTTGAATGATATTTTATATCATATCTACAATTCTGAAACTCCAGGAAAGATAGAAGCGTTAACAATACCAGAAAAACGTCAAGAAGTTGTATTAAAACTTAAAACAAGCGATAAACCTTTTGCTTTAATTAAGATAGGTGATGCGATTAGATGGATAAAAGATAATTTAAGAGGTTATGAGGTCAATGAAAGTTACGAGGATAGAAGTATTTTTGAAAATATAGAAGAAAGAGAAGAGATTAACATTTTAATGGGTTCTAGAGCTTTTTATGAAGGTTGGGACTCTAATAGACCAAATTTGATACTCTTCATAAACATTGGTGTTGGTAAAGAAGCGAAGAAGTTTGTGATTCAGTCTATTGGAAGAGGTGTTAGAATAGAGCCTATTAAAAATAAAAGAAAGAGGCTTAAACATTTATTTAATAAAGGAGAAGATAATGGCTTATTTACTGAAATAGGTGATGAATCATTAATCTTGCCATTAGAAACTTTATTCATTTTCGGGACAAACAGAAGTATATTGACAGAAGTTGTAAAGTATCTAGAAATAAAAAAGGAATTAGAAGCTACTGTTGAAGTGGAGTTAAACCCAAAAACAGAACTTTATACATTACTTATTCCAGTCTATAAGAATGTAGGGAAATTATATAAACAAAGAGAACCACAAAAATTTATTTTATCTGAAAGTTGTTTAAACTTTCTAAATGAATACTTTAACACAATCGATGAAAGAATTCTTGTTGTTTTTCATGAAATTGAACCTGAAATACTTCAACACCTAAAGTCTACTTTCTTAAATAAAGATCGTTATTATAATCTAGTAACCTTATCAGAAACTTTACCAGTGAACTTAATTATTTCTAAACTTATAAAACACTTTAATATAAATTTCATGGATTTGGATAAGTTCAAGAAACTTGAAGATGAGATAGTACATTTCAAAAAAATAAAGATTTTTTTCAAAAAACATGAAGAGCAAAGAGAATTTGAAGAAAAGATAATTAAAGTTAAAAAGTACAGGGAAAAGTTTAAAGAAGAAAAACAATTAGAAAAAGAATACGGAAAAATTCCTAAGAATGAGTATGATAAACGCTTAAATGAAATTTCGAAAAAATATTCTAAAGAAGAGAATTTCAAAGACTTAAAAATAAAATTTTTGGCTGAGCATTATTATAATCCTTTAATTCTTTCACTAAAGGAAAAGGTTGATTATATCAAACATATAATTAAAACCCCTAGTGAAGCAAATTTTTTAGACAAACTCGAAAAATTTATCGAGAACAATGAAAATAAATTAAATGTAGATTGGTGGTTATTCAGCAAAATTGATGAACATTTAGATAAAATTTACATACCTTATTATGATCCAGAAACAAATCAAATTAGGGAGTTTTGTCCAGATTTCATATTTTGGTTTAAAAAAGGTGAAATATATCATATTGTTTTCGTAGACCCAAAAAGCATTAAACAAACAGAATTTGAACATAAAGTAGATGGATTCAAAAAAATTTTTGAAGAAAATAATTTACCAAAAGTTTTCAGGTTTGGAGATTTAAAAGTAATAGTCACTTTACATTTATTCACAGAAGATGTAAATAATTTATCAGAAGGCTATAAAAAATATTGGTTTGACAGGTGTGCTGAGATATTCGCAATGCCTGAAGTTTAATTTTTTCCCAAATTTTTAATCAACATGTTAAAAGCTTAAAACCCAGAAGTTTTTTACTATAAAAATTGGTAAACACTTGTTTCCCCATGAACAGAAGCAACCTCTATTTTTTTTAGCTTTCCTATTCTTGCAAGCGCATTCAAATGCCTTATTGTTGTAAGATAAGAAATCTTTTTGTTGTATGTTTTTTGATAAATTTCTTTTATTTTCCCTACAGAAAAAGTTTTTATTCCTGAAGCTTTCATTTTTTCTAAAGCGTTGATTATTCTTTTTTGAATTTCAAGGCTCAGTTTTCCTTTTCTCATATACTCTTAAGATTTTTCATAGTTTATAAATGTAGCACTAAATTTATTAATTCTTCTTTCTTTATTGGAAAATGCCAACTCTTTCGCAAGGAAGAAAATTGGTGAAGCTTGCAAGAAAAGCCATCTGGAGTTTTTTTAAAAAAGAAAAACTGGATTTTAGTGAAGAAAAGGAAGAATTCTCCGAATCAAAAGGCGTTTTTGTAACGCTTTATACTTATCCGAAGAAAGAACTTCGTGGATGCATTGGTTTTCCATACCCTATTTTGCCTTTGGCAGAAGCGGTTGTTCAAGCAGCTAGGGCTGCTGCTTTTTCTGATCCTAGATTTTTTCCTTTGAAGGAAGAAGAATTGGAAAAAATAGTTATAGAAATCTCCATATTGACAAAACCAGAACAAATAAAATCAACTGGAACAAGAATTCCCGAAGATATAAAAATAGGAAAAGACGGACTAATAATAGAGTTTCTCGGCCATTCTGGCTTATTGTTACCACAGGTTGCTGTAGAACTGAAATTAAAAGCATTGGACTTTTTGCGTGCAGTTTGTAACAAAGCAGGACTTCCTTCAGAAGCATGGCTCGACCCTAGAGCAAAAATCTATAAATTTCAAGCCCAAGTTTTTTCAGAAACAAGACCTAAGGGAAAGGTAATCGAGAAAAAAGTTCATAGGAAAACTTAAATTTTAGTGCTTACTTGTTTTTATATGTTCGTTTCAAGAATTTCGACTGGGTCAAAGGAGCTTGATTATTGGTTGGGTGGAGGGTACGAGAGAGATGTAATAACTACAATTTATGGCCCTGCCGGAAGCGGAAAAACGAATCTGTGCTTGCTTGCTGCTGCAACCCAAGCATCTTTTGGAAAAAAAGTAATATACATAGACACAGAAGGTGGCTTTTCTGCAGAGAGATTAAAACAAATTGCGAGCAGAGAAGTTATGAAAAACATCTTTCTTCTTAGAGCAACAAAATTTTCAGAACAGCACGAAGCATTTAACAAACTTCTAGAGCTTATAAATAGGAAAGTAGGGCTTATAGTTGTTGATAGCATTTCTATGCTTTATAGGTTGGAGCTCAGTATCGCTAACCAAGAAAGAGATTTCGAAAAAGTCCAAACTATAAACAGAGCTTTAGCTAGACAGCTTCGTATTCTTGCGGAAATAGCGAGAAAGAAGTATATTCCTGTGCTTGTCACGAATCAAGTTTATAGTGAATTTCTTTCTAAAGAAGACTTTGAAGCAGGAAAAGAAAAAAGCGTAAGCATGGTTGGCGGAGACTTATTAAAATATTGGAGTAAGTGTATAATAGAACTGCAAAATCTAGAAGGGAAAAAAAGGGCAATTTTGCGAAAACATAGGAGCCTTCCAGAGAAGGAATTTTTTTTCAAAATAGTGGAGAAAGGAATAAAAAAAGCAGACTAAGCAAACAAATTCAAATATTCTGTCGCAAAAGGTTTAAATCACTTTATATTTTAGTAACAAAATGGAAAAAATTCAATTTTATTCAGAAAAGACGAGAAAATTTTACCAGCTTTTTCCTACTTCTACCATACCCACTCTAAAAATTTCCGGTGTCCCAATGCACAGATTTACGAACATGGATCCTTTAAAAGATACTTTATTGAAGATAAAGGCAGCAAAACCTATAGGAATTGTTTTGGATACATGTTGTGGTCTTGGATATACTGCAATTTTTGCGGCAAAAAAACCAGAAGTAAAAAAAGTGTACACTTTTGAAAAAGATGAGAATGTGATAAAAATCGCAAAGCTAAACGATGCAAGCAAGGATCTTTTCGAGAACAAGAAAATAATTCTTGAAATTGGAGATGTTACAAAAAAAATTAGAAAATTCAAAGATGGCTTTTTTGACAGTGTAGTACATGACCCACCTACTTTCAAGCTGGCCCCAGAACTTTATTCAGAAAACTTTTATCGTGAGATTATAAGGGTTCTAAAAGCCGGGGGTAGACTCTGGCATTATTGTCCTAATCCACAAAAATTAAAATATGGAGAAAGATTCCGAAAGAAACTCGAAAGAAAACTCAAGAAATATTTCTATGTTTCTTTCGACGAATTTTCCTCCGGTTTTGTTTGTAGAAACTCTAAGAAGAAAAACTTTCACTCCCTTTTATGAGCATTTCTCCTATTTTAGATTCTTTTTCTTTGAAATCTTTTGCTATTCTAATCAATTTTTCTTTTGCCTCTTCCAAAATTTCTTTTTGTTTTTTGATTATTTTTTCTTTGTTTTTTTCTTGTTCTATCTTTTGCAATTTTTCCTCAAAATCTCGTGTTAGTTTTTCATCTAAGATTAGTGGAGAGATGCTGGACAAGATATCTACTACAGCAATCCCAAGATTTGTGGCTGTTATTTTTATTCCAGAAATGTAACCTCTTTTGTAAAGTTTTTCTATTATTTCTGCCCTTGTTGCTTTTGTTCCTAATTTTCTTTTTTCCAATTCGGCTATTATCGAAGCCGGAGTAAAACGCTTCGGAGGTTGAGTTTCTTTCTCTTCTATGATAACATCTTCGACAGTATAAGTTCCGTCTAGATCAGGGAGTTCTTTTATTTCTATAGTAAGAGGATAAACTTCTAACCACCCCTTTCTCAAAGTTCTTTTCCCTTCTGTCATGAAATCCTTTTCTGCAATGATTTTTTTTCTCTCTATCAAAGCATTCTCGGAAAAACAACTAATAAACCTCTTAACTATGAGCTCGTAAACTTTTCTTTCTTCTTTGCTCAGTTTTCCATATTCTCCTGTAGGAAATATTGCGGGATGTGCGGGATCTGTTTTTTTTCCTTCAATCGGCTTTTCTCTAACTGCAAACTTTGCTAGTGCGGAAAATTGCTTTTTTAGTTTTTCTAATATTCCTTTCGCACCTATTGTTGGTGGCAATTTTTGTGACGATGTTCTTGGATAGCTTATGAGCCCACGCAAATAAAGGTTTTGTGCTATTTTGAGAGTGTATGCTGGAGAAAATCCAAAAAGTCTAAAAGATTCTATCTGTAATGTTGTCAGGTCAAAAGGAGGCAGTGGTTCTAATTCTTGTGTTTCCTTTTTCGTTTCTATTTTGGCTTTTTTATTTTTGTATTGTAAAAATTTTTCTGCTTCTTCTTTTGCTTTTATTTCTTTTTTGTATTTGAGCTTGACTCCTTCTACAATCAAGTAGATATTCCAGTATTTTTCTGGAGTGAAATTTTTAATTTCTTTTTCTCGTGCTACTATTAAAGAGAGTGCAGGTCCTTGAACGCGGCCAATACTCAATATTTTTTTGACTCCAGTTTTTCTTATGGCTTGCATTAATCCTCTCGAAAGATTTATACCATAAAACCAATCCAAGTAATGTCTAGTTTCGCCAGCATAAGCTTGGCCATAATTTATTGTTTCTTCCATGTTCTCAAAACTTTTTATCAAGTCTTTTTTCGTCAAAGTAGAAAATTTCATTCTTTTTGCTTTTTCGGTTTTACAAATGAAACGCAGGACATTGTAACCTATTAATTCTCCCTCTATATCGTAGTCGCAAGCGATTACGAATTCTGAGGCGTTCTTCGTTAAGTACCTCAGAGCACTTATGTAGTTAGCGTGAAAACCTTTTGAAGCTTTCCATTCAACATCGAAAACGGGCCATTCATTGCTTTCCTTTTTTTCTTGTAATCCAAATAAATGACCCGCTGCGCTAGCAACAACGATTCTTTTATCTTTGTGCTTTAGTTCCCAATAAGGAATGCCGTGAAAATTCTTCTTTGCAGGAAGAACGTCCGCGATAGCATATGCTATTCGCCTTGCTGCTTGTGGCTTTTCGCAAATTATAAGAATATATTTTTGCATTTTCTATTTTTTATCTATGACAAAACCAAAAAATATCTTTGTTTAGTTTTGCGTATCCTAATCCTTTGAAATAAACTATATCGTTGTCTTTTATATTTTGGATTTTTGCATATATTCTTTTTTCCGTAGCATCCGGCATTAAGATCCTTACTTCTTCGAATCCTTGTTTTTGAGTTTCCGAAGTTTCTATTGGCAAAGCTTTTTCTTTTAAAATTTCTCTGTTGAAATTGTCCAATAATTCGAAGTAGTCTTCCTTGCTTATTACTTTATCTACCTCGCTTAGGCCTCTTACTTCTGCCATTTTTTCGAAAGCTTCTGGTTGATAACCTCGCTTTTCTAAAGAAGCAAGGAAAGGCAGTCTTATGTCATCCCAACCAGAAAACTTTCTTTCCTGTATCAGTTTTCTTATTTTAGTGCAAGAAATTTCGAGATCCTTGAATTTGTATCTTCCGAGGAAAAAAGTGTAAGGAAATTTTTTTCCTAGTGCTTTGTAAATCATTTCCTGTCTTTTTGCACTATCTCTATGCTCTTTAGCTCTTATTACATGTGTTATTCCGTATTCGATGTCGTCAACAGCAACGCTGAAGCTCATCAGTGGCCAAACTCTATACTTTTTTCCTTGGCGTGGATGTTCTTTTTCGATTATTCTTGCTAGGGGGAAATCTCGCAAAGAAGGATTTTCTAGTTGCATAGAGGACTTGAAGCGCAAGACTGCTTCGCCTTCTTTGTAGTCATGTAGCATTTTTTTCCATCTATCCATCTGTTCGGTCACAGGTAAGTTTCTGCAAGGACATTCTTTTTTTGATTTTTTTAACTCACGAAATTTTTCTGCTTCACATGTACAAATATATGCAAAACCTTTTTTTATCAACTCTTCTGCATAGCGGTAGTAATGCTCTAATCTGTCAGATTGGACAATTATTGCGTGAACATTTCCAAAAACCCATTTAGCTTCTTTTTCTATCATCTCGTAAGCTTCGGGGGCAATATTCTTCGGATTTGTATCTTCTATTCTTATGTAAAATTTTCCTCCGTATTTTTTTACATAAAGAGAAGATGGCATTCCTGTTGCTACATGTCCTATGTGCAAAGGACCTGAGGGAGAAGGAGCAAATCTTGTTATTACTCCTTTTTCTGCTTCTGGCAATTCTGGGAGACCTGTTCTTTCTTTTCTTCGACTTATTTCTCTTTCAAATTCTTTAAAAAGTTGTTTTTGTTTTTCTATGTCAAGAGAATTAATTTCTTCGACTGTTTTCTTGATTTTTGGAAGAACACTTTTTATTTGTTCTTTTTTCAAGCCTTCATGAAACAAGGCATTCAAAACACTTTCGATTCTGGCTTTGCCTTCGTGTTCTAGAGCATTTTTCAAAGCATAAGCTTTAATTTTTTTCGAAAATGAATCCGCCAATTTCTTTTTCTTCATAATAAAATTAGAACTAAAAGCTTTAAATAAGTTTACCCAAAGATAGATGCACGGGCAACCAAATATTTATAAATACCAGTTCAATTTACTCACAGCTATACAAAAATGGACAAGTCGGTTCAGATTACTTTGATTATAGTTATAGCAGCAGTAGTGTGCTTTATTTGGTTTTTTGCAAGACAAGTTCCGAAAAACACAATAAATGTTCTAGGACAAGCAGAAATAAAAGTGTTTCCAGATATCGTAGCGATTTACTTTGCTATAGATACCAACGGTTCTAGCGCTAAAGAGGCCAAAGACAAAAATACCAGGATTGTAAATAGTATCATAACAGAATTGACGGAGAAAGGAATAGAAAAGAAACATATAACGACTGAAAGTTTTAGTGTACATCCAGAATATAGATGGAAAGAGGGAAAGCAAGAACTTGTAGGTTATAGGGCAATACATATTTTAAAAGTTCAACTTTTAACAAACGAGACTGATAGGATAGGTAATGTGTTAGATACAGGGGTTGATGCTGGAGCTTTGGTTAATTCTATTAATTTTGAATTAAGCCTAGAAGAACAAAGCAAATACAAAGCACGAGCGCTGCAACAAGCAACCCAAGATGCAAAAATAAAAGCAGAAAGTATAGCATCCGGGTTAGGAAAGAAAGTAGGAAAAGTTATTACAATCAACGATTCAAGTTTCGATTATTCTCCATGGCCGATCTATAGAAATGAGATGATGGTTATTGGAGCGAAGGAAGCAAAGCGAGCATTAACAAGCATCCAACCGGGAGAACAAACAATAATAGCTAGAGTTTCGGCTGTTTTCGAGATTGTTTAACTGTAATTTTTAATACTTTTTTGACTTATAAAGATAAGGGATCGTGTTCTATCAAATGTTCTTCAAAACACTCTCTGTATATTTCATGAATTTCAGAATTTTTCAAAAGCAAGGCTTTTTTTCCATTTATTATTTTCAAGAAAAAAACATCAATTTTTTTGTTTTCTTTGTTGTTCCATTCATTCTGAAAATAATTAATCAAAGTATCCCGAGTGACCAAAGGTATCTCTCCAACTATCGCGGCAAGTATTAATTTTGTATCAACTGCTGTCATCTTTTTATATAACTGCTTCTCTAGCCCATTTTCAATAACATAAGCGAGCACTTTTTTTCCTTCTTCAACTCCAACCAGGGTGCTTTCTGGATTACGTAGATACGTTGCAGCTTTTTTTATAACTTCTTCTTCCGTGAAGTTTTCTTTGAGGCTTATTCCTTTATCTTTCTTTAGTAATTTTTCGTACTTTTTATACCAGAGGATGTAATAAATTTTATCTATTTTTTCTTCCAATTCTTCACTTGGCTTAACATTTAGTATTTCCAGATTTTCAACAATTTTCTTAAGGCAATTTACAACTTTTTTGTTTAATATGTACCTCCTGGTTTTTTTATTATTCATTCTATTATTTTCTTTCAACTCTTCGATTAACATCTCTAGTTTGTTTTTCACCTCCGCTATTGTTTTGTATCCTATTTCACAAATTTCTTTGTTATATCTTTTTAAATAATTTTGAAATTTTTTCCACGCTTCTTTATTGTTTTCAAGGCAAAGCACTTTGATGAATGAAAAAATAGATTTTGGAGGAGGAGATATAACAAAAAACATACGATTATCTACTATCCCTTTTCTTAAAATTCGTTTCAAGATTTTTGGATTTAATAATTTTATTTCTGATTTCATTTTATTTTTTGAGTAAGGAGACTATAAGTAAAATAACTCCGGCAGTATTGGTAAGATCTGCGATATTGAAAGTTGGAAAATTTTTCCAAAAAGAAAACGTGAAATAATCAGTAACGTATCCCAGGAAAATTCTGTCGAGTGTGTTGCTCAATGTTCCGGCAAAAATTAACGCTAGAGCAATACGAAGACTTTTTTCTTCTGTTTTGAAATAAAAAAAACAAACTACTGCTAAAAGGAAGAGACCAATCGTTACCAATATTAGATTTATCCACGGAAAACCAGAAAACAGAGAAAAAGCAGCCCCATAATTCTTTCCGTATTCCATACATATGAAAAAGAAACATCCTTCTTGGGGAGAGATCTTGAAAACATGATCGAAAATAAAAACAAAAATAGAGATAAACATCAAAAACCAAATAGCCTTTCTTATATTTTCTTCTTTTTCACTCCATCTCTTTTTCATTTTGTCTCTAGTTTGTTTTCTATTCTTTCTACTTTTTTTTCTAAGACTTCTATTCTTTCTATAACCCTATCCAGTCTTCTCGAGATTCTTTCTATCTTTTCCTTTGCTTCTTCGGAAGGTGCTCGAGAGATTGCAGATGCAAAATCACTTATGAAACCTAATTCTTGTTGAGCGTCTTGTTTATATTCTTTTTTTTGTTCTTCTTGACATTGAGAAACAGGATGGCCTAGTATTATTTCTCTTTCTTTCTTTTTTTTGAAAAGCTTTCTTAATCCTAACATATTTTTTCGAAAAAAGTACTTTTTAAATAATTTTTGTTTTTTCATAGAAATAAATAAAAACTCAAGAAACATAGCTATTTTATGGATGAAATCTTGAAAGAAATAAAGAGGGTGACACAGCCTTCAAGATTGGAGCCTATATGGAAAAGCAAACTTATTTATGATAGCACTGCAGAACAACTAGAACCAGTGTATTTTTGGATTCTCGATTTCATGCAAGAATCTGGTTTAGAAGTTGAAAAGCTAGTTGATAATTTTTCTGCTTCTGTTGGTGGAGGTTACTTCGCAGAACTGGGTGCAAGAGCTACAAAAATGCAAGAAGAAGCAATGAAAATTCTTGGAACAGTAAATACTGTCTTGAAGAGTATAATAAACCTACTCTACGATTTGAAAGAATTTGAGATAAGGCTTCAAATTTACAAAGACTTAAAAGAAGAGAAGAAAAAAGATGCTGCATTGCTTGCCTTAAAACAGATATGGATGGACAAAGTTGACATTCAAAGGGGGAGAGGAAGTATAAATGCTCTAACTTATGATTTGAATTTTGTTACGCTGCGCGATGCCTTCATGGCAGCAAAAAGTCCAGAAGATGTTGACAAAATGGATTTGAACGAAAGGGTAAAAAGAATATTGAAACCAAGGCTTCTCGAGTTTTTTGATTGGGTAAAAAGAAGCGAAAAAGAACTTAACATGAGGTTCGAGTTGGAGAAGCAGTATTTGAAAAGCCAAGTGAATAGTCTGAAGCTATATACCTCATGGGCAAAACCATATTTAAGGGCTGCCGAACAACTGAGGATGAAAGAAACTTCTTTGAAAGAACCTTCTCTTGTAAATGCTTTCAATACAATTTTACTAGAGCTGACACTATTAGGAAAGAAAAAAATAAAAATTGTTGATGAAATAGCTTTAGGGAACTTGCCGAAAAGCATGAAAAATTACAAACAAAAGAGGGATTATTATGCTTGCGTTCTACTGGACTTTAACTTTAGAGGAATTCCAACGAGAACGGCACACGGACATTTCATTTTTGGCGGCCGTGCAGAAGTCGACTTCAAGGCTTTCACTCTTAATTCAGAAGAGCTCTCTTTTTTTCAGAAAAAATTAGAAGAACAAGAACTTTATGAGATGTTTAAATTTGTGGAGGGAGCAACAGAAGAAAGCTTGAAGCAAATACAAAAAGACATAGAACACTTTCTCGGGAAGGAAGAAAAGGAGAAAAAGAAAGACATTAGTTTATTTGGTGTTGTGGAAGAAAAAAAGGAAAAAAAAGAAGAAAAAATAGAGTTAAAAAAAATAAAAAAAGACAGCTACGAAGAGAGTTTGATAAGAAATATAGCAGAAATCAGGGCCGCAGAAATATGCTTTGATATTTATGATAAATACAAGAAAGCGCATGGTATGGCAAGCTTTCCTGGTCCGGAATTCCAGCTCGAGGAGTGGCGCAGGACTTTTAGTCCAGAATGGAGATAAAATGAAAAAAAAGAAGAGCAAAAAGAAAAAAAAGAAAAATAAAAAAAAGGTGGAAATTAAGCTAAAAGAGGGAGAAGAAGATGAAGCAAGATGGAAAGAATTATTCGAAGAGGCTGAGCAAGAACCCCAACATCCTCAAATTTCTTTTTTTGGAAGCGTAGAAGAGATAGTTAAAAAGGAAGCTGCGATGGACCCAACCTTAAAAATAGAAGAAAAAATAAATGAAAAAAAAGAAAAAATTTTTCCTTATGAGTTTGGTTCTTACGATAGCCAAAGTTTTTATGAGAAAGAGAGAAAAAAAGAAGAAGCGAAACAACCACAATTAGAAATTGTTTTGAAAGTGCAGAAAGAAGAAATTCCTCCTGCCTTTGTAGAAAAGCCTCCAGAGAAATTTCTTGTTTTAGAGTTTGAAAAACAACAAAAATATGAAAAGTACGAAAAGCAAAAAACAAAAGAACAAGAAGAGACGGAAAAGTTTCTAAAAAGAGAAGGAAAAAGAATAAAAATCTATGAAGAAATTTATAAATAAAAGATTAAAAGATTAGAATGGTGTACGAACAACCTACGAGTTACGAATTTTTTTATCAAGGCAATTATTCTCCTTTGGATCCTAATTATGGTCCTCTGTTTCTTGGCTATAGAATTCCTTTTTCACAGTTACAGCTTCATACAAATCCCCAGACAGCGAACATAATAGCAGAAGCTTCTGATAGGTTGAGCCAAGGAGTTAGGGGTGTAATGGTGAATGTTCTAGAGCCTATGGTTTTTGAGAATATTCCAAAGCAGCTCTTCGAAGAAGTTAGGCGTTTGCACAAGCTTGTAGGTGCAGAACCATCTATGCACGCTCCGATTATAGACCCTTCCGGGTTTACGAGAGAAGGATGGAGTGAAAAATCGAGAGAGGAGGCAGAATTACAACTGAAAAGCATAATCGAAAAAGCACATATATTAGACCCGGAAGGCAACATTCCTGTTACAATTCACGCTTCTATGCTTCCTTCTACAGAATGGTGGAAAAAAGTTCCAGGAGAAAAAGAAGAAATCTACGTTGTAAATACAGAAACACGTCAACTTCTTTCTTTGCCTTATGAGGAAAGGTACTACCCAGGTCCAGAGAAACAAGAAGGACTAAAAGAAAAATTTATTTCTCCTGGGATAAGAAAAGAAGTTTTTTTTCCTGAGGAACAAATCAAGAAGTTGAATGCAATGCAGTGGCACAACAGACTTTTGGAACTTTCAAGAAATTTCATAGAAGCAGAAAAAATTCTTCTGGACGCTGTTCCTGCTGCTGTTCCTATCCTTGCAGAAATGAAAGAGTTGGAAGAGAAAGTCAAAAGAGGCGAGCTTTCTCGGGAGAAGGCGAGAGAAGAGTTAGAAAAGATAATGACTCCAGAACAAAGGAAAGCTCTTGCTGAGATCGAAATGATAAAGCCTATATACGAAGAAATAGGAATGAAATTGAAAACAGCATTTGATGAATTTTACAGAGAATGTTCTGAAAGAATGAGTAAAGTAGAAGAGAAAGAGAAAAAAATATATGAGACTGCTGTAGAAAATTTGAAGGAAATAGGGAAAAAAATTTATGAAGCTGAAAGATCCGAAGATCCTGTTTTGATGCATACTGCTTTCTCCGAAGCAATGCAAAAATTAGACAGCGTTGCAAAAATAGTTGGACCGCCGAGAATTTACAAACCTGTTGAGGAGTTCTTACTTCCACACACTTCTAAAACTATAGGAAATGTCGCATTCGAAGCTTTCAAGAAGTATCGGGAGAAAGCACCCGTTATAGCTCTTGAAAATGTTTATCCTTTCATGGCTTTTAGCAGGGCGGACTCTTTGAAAAAATTAATAGAAGAATCGCGAAAAGTTTTTCTTGAAAAAGCAATAAAGGAGGGTTATGATTATGAGGAAGCAAAGAAAGCTGCAGAAAAGTTGATAGGAGCAACATGGGACGTTGGACACATATATTTATTAAAAAAAGAAGGCTATAAGGAAGAAGAAATAATAAAAGAAACAGCGAAAATTGCGCCTTTTGTTAAATTCGTTCATTTGACTGATAATTTTGGTTATGAAGATTCTCATCTTGCTCCAGGCATGGGAGAGATCCCTTTTAAGGAAATTTTAAAAGAACTAGAAAAAGCAGGAAAAGTGAGAGTAAAACACGCTATAGAAGCTGGAGGTCTGTTGAATCTTGGTGCTCCTGGAGGAAGATTAATATTTCCTACTACCTTAGAAGCTTTTGGAGTTCCCATTTATACCTACGAGCCTCGTGCTCCTTTTTGGAATCAACTACAATATTTGCAGGCAGCCTATTCAATGGGTTATGGTCCTATAAGTACATCGCTAGGCATTTATGAATTTGTTGGCTTTGCCAATTTGCCTGCAGAGCTTGGCGGCAGAATTCCAGGCAGAAAAGAAGGCTTTGCAGGAACGCCTATGGAGTAAAATTAGTCATTGAAAGTATTACTTTTATTATCTATCTCGTAAAATTCATTTCGCATAGTCAAGAAGCAAAAACTGCTAAAATTTAAAAATAGGGAATTCTTAAAATTTAAAAAGAGGAAAAGATGGCAAACAAAACAGAAGTACCAAAACCACCAAAAAATATTGTGAAAAAATTTCCTACATTAAAGCTTACAGACGAGTACGAGATAGCGTATAATTTTGCAATAAAAGTTTATGAAAAATTTGGCAAACTGATCAAGAGTATAATTCTTTTTGGTTCTGCTGCGAAGAAAAAAGCTGTAAAGGGGAGCGATATAGATATAGTAATTATACTTGACGATTGCACTGTTCAATGGGATCAAGAACTTGTTGCATGGTATCGTGAAGAACTTGGAAAAATAATAAGACAGAACCCTTATGTTAGGCCGCTGCATGTAAACACAGTAAGACTAAGCACTTGGTGGAATGAATTGTTAAGAGGAGAACCTGTAATAATAAATATTATAAGATATGGCCAAGCATTGATAGATTTTGGTGGTTTTTTCAATCCTTTGAAAGTTTTGCTTGCCCAAGGAAAAATAAAAAGTACTCCAGAAGCAATTTATATAATGTTACAGCGTGCTCCTACTCATTTGTTAAGAACAAAGGCATCCTTGCTTAATAGTATAGAAGGAATGTATTGGGCTTTTGTTGATGCAAGCCATGCTGCTCTTATTGCTGCGAAAAAACTTCCTCCGAGCCCAGAACACATAGGAGAAATGTTGCGTGAAGTTTTTGTTTCTAAAGGAATGCTTGACAATAAGTATGTTTTATGGTATGAAGAGATATACAAACTTGCGCACGACATATTACATGGCCATAAGCTAGAGGTTAAAGCAAGGGAAATAGAAGAATGGCTGAAGCGTACAGATCTGTTTCTGCAGGAAATGGCAAAATTAGTTAACAAAATTATCTAATAGAAAACTTCTTGGAAGGCTTTACCTTCTAACAAATATTTTAATTTTTCCAATTTTGTTTTTATGATTTCTTCTATCACTATTTTATGATATTTGTATTCAAGCCTTTTGTTGTCCAAATACAAAATTTCCTCGAATATCTTTGCATCTCTTTCATAGCGTTTCATCTTTTCTAAAGCCTCGCGAGAAGCATTTTTGTCACCTTTCATTCCCGCCTCCTGATATTGTTTTACTGCATTTACATATTCTTTGTATGCTTCTTCGAAATCCTTAATTTTTTTGTCTTTTATAGATTCCAATTTTTTAGGAGTTTCTCCTAATAAAGTCAAAAAATCTCCGATTGTTAGGCGAGATAGATTTTCCAAGTAGAATTTTTTACCATTTTCTACTACTTCAGAAGCTTTTTTGTCCGTGAGAATGAAAGCTTTTAGAGCTTTTTTGTAGTCTTCATCAAAAAGTTTCTCAAGATATAGTTCTGTGGCAATAAAATAGTTATTTATAAGGTCTTCTATTTTTTTTGAGTTAGACAAGTACAAATAAGCAAGACTGGCGAGCTCATGTCTTTTCAGTCTTTCCAGTAGTCCCCCTACCATTTTTCTTTCTTTTTTGGAAGATTTTTGCCTTTATAAATTTTTCTAATACTGTTATTTTATAGTAGTTACATATTTCCGGCACAAGCCTTATAAATATGTCATACATTTTTGTCTTATGTTCAAGAAAAAAATCAATTGTCTCTATTGTGGAAAAAAAGTTTCCAAAAACTTTTCGTTTTGTCCTTTTTGTGGAGGAAAACTCGAAGAGAAAAAAGAACCAGATTCTTTGCTAGACGAATTAGACTTTATAGAAAAGCAAATGAGAATCCCTTTTTTTCTCAAGTTTCCAATAAAAAGAATGGTGAAACAACTTGCAAAAGAGTTTTCTGAAATAGAGAAGGAAGTGGAGCAAGAAAAACCTAAAGTTTTTGCGCATGGCTTTTCTATTAATATAACTTCGACTCCAGACGGAAAACCTATCATAAAAGTGCGCAGGCTTACTCCTGCAGGAATAAAGGTAGAAAAACAAAAGCCAGAGCTACAAATTTTGAACGATTTTTCTAAAAAAGATGCAGAAAAATTTGCAAAATTGAAAAAAATAGAACCAGAGACTAAAGTTAGGAGATTAGCCGACAAAATTGTATATGAATTGAAAATACCAGGAGTAAAGAAAGAAAAGGTAATAATAAATCATCTAGGAAATACAATCGAAGTAAAGGCTCTCGCGAAAAACAAAGCTTATTTCAAAGCTATTCCTGTGAGTTTGGCTATTAAAAACTGGTACATAGAAAAAGATAATCTTGTTTTAGAACTTGAAACATAAAAAAATGAAATTAAATTTTTTCTTGATTTTTGTTTTAATACTTTTTTTTCCTTTTTGTTCTGCTCAAACAATACAAGAAATAAGTCAGAGTTTTTCTTTTAATTTTATAATTCTTTTCTTGATCATCTTTTTTGGATGTTTTGTTATTCTTAGAGATATTTTTCATTTGAAAGGTGTAGCTGTAATAATTTCTCTTGTTCTTGCTCTTGGGGGGAGTTTTGGAGTTCTCAGCAAGTATGGGCCTTTTGTTCCAAAACTTGATTTGTGGGTAGTGCTTCTTTTTTTTGGTCTTGTAATTTTTGTTATAAAAAGTTTATTAAGGCCTGGTCGTGATACTGTCCTTACTATTACATTTTTCGCGTTGCCTCTTGCATGGTTTGTGTTCATAAAGGAAAAGATGGCTTTTCAAGTTAGTAATAAATTGCTCAATACTATTGATGCTGTTCTTGGGGTAATGCTTCTTGTTGCAATTTTGATGTTTGTCCTTTCTCTTGTGAAACAAAAAGAAAAACCTCGTTTCTTTTCCGAGTAATGTTTTTAAATTTCTTTTTATTTATAAAAAAATGAAAAGAGGTTTTTTTTTATTGATGGTTTTTGTTTTGAGTATCAAACTTGCTTCTGCACAGCAAATTTCTATAACGAATTTACTTTCGAACGAATGGTTTAATGCAGGATTACTTTTTCTAATTATTTTTGTTTGCTGTCTTATTGTTTTAAAGAGAATTTTTCGCGCAAGTTATGGTGTTGCTGTAATCATGTCTCTTATTTTAGGTATCGCTGGAAGTTTTAGTATAATAGCAAAATATGGTTTAATTTTTCAAAAATTTGATTTTTGGGCTTTCTTTCTTATTTTCTTAATAGTTCTTGCTTTGGTTATGCTTTCTTCGAGAACTAAGAGGGCTGGGGCAATAATCTTTCTTTTTACAATAGGAATTGCATGGTTTGCCTACGGAAAAGAAATTTTTTGTCCGCCTAAAGGAACTTTATCGAGCAATACTTGTACTTTACTCAATACTATAATGGGAATCTTGATTTTAATAGCTTTTGCTTTGTTGCTTTCTGCTATCTTCAGCAGAACAAAATGGAAACAAGCAGAAAGAACGGAAAGAGAGGAAGAAGTAATTCTCGTAATAAGAGTTTACGGCACAGGAACAACAACACCTGCGCCCGGAACTTACCGTTTCAAAAAAGGAACCAAAGTTACAATAAGTGCAATAACCCTCGACCAACAACATCCTTTCAGTCATTGGACAATAAACGGAAGAAATGTTCGTGGAGCAAGGCAAAAGCTAAAACTTAATAAAGACACAGATGCGGTTGCTGTCTTTGGAGCTGTGCAGCCTCCTCCGCCTGTGAAACCCACAAAGGTTACACTAAAAATAGAAGTGCGGCCTCCTGAAGGAGGAAAAACAAATCCGAGCCCCGGAGTTCACACTTATGATAAAGGAACAACGGTAACGATAAGAGCGATTCCTGCAGAAAACTTCAAAGTGGCTTACTGGCTTGTAAACGGCAAACAAGAAAACAAAGGTAAACGAATTCTTAACTTAGTTTTGGACAAAGATTATTACGTTGTTGTTATATTTGAGTCAAAAGAAGATGCAAAGAAATCAAAAGAGCTTTTTATAAAATTAAAAATAAAAGGGAAAACTGCCAAAGGTGGAGAACATATCTTTATAGGAGAGGTAAAGAAAGGAGAAAAGATTGGAGTTGAAGGAAGTTGGGGTGGTGGAGTACCGCCTTACCAAGTTTTGTTTTATACTAGAGTAAACGGTAAAGAAAAGTGGCTAGGAGATAAACAAATAGAATACAAAGGAGAAAAAGCAAAAAGAACGGTAAGCTTTGACGCACCTTCTGGAAGTAGAGTAGTAATAGGGTTATTGGTTGAAGATTCTCACCCTTCTCAACCCAGATTGTCTCAAGCAGAAATAGAATTAAAAGTTGTTTAATCGACAACTTTTTAAAATCTGTTATACTTGAAAAAATAAAGAGAAAATGAGGTATATATCTAGCTTTGTTGCGTGTCTAGTCGGTTTTTTCGTTGCTGGTGTAGCAACTCTCGGACTTATTATAAGCAAAGGTTTTCTGAGAGAACAATTCGCCAGATTACCATCAGAGCCTTCTGTTTATTTTATCGCTTTGATCGTTTTGGGAGTAATCTTAATAATAATCTCTTTGAAATCAAGATAAAAAATGAGGCTTCGACTTTTGATGTTTTTGTTTGGATTTTTGTTTTTTGTTGTGAGTGGCGTAGCGTTGATAAAATCTTCAAAACCTTTCGAAATTTTTGGGTTTGCTATTTCTGAAAAGCTAAAAATGATGCCTTCTTCTCAACTCTTCTATATTGTTGTTTTGTTCATTCTTTCTATTGTGATGATGATCGTTGCGATAACAGCAAGAGAACTAGCTTAATTCAAAACCATTTGTTGAGTTGTTCTTGTTTTCCTGCTTCTTTTGCTTCTTCAACTTTTCTTATTGCGTTTTCTATTCTTTGTTCAGAAAAATCATGCTCTTTACAAAGCAATTCTTTTACTTTTTTTTCGTTTATTTCGGAAAATTTTATTTTATAATTTTTTGTCACGTCTGGTTTTTTGAAAAGTTCGAAGACCTCTTGCCAGTCAAAAGAAACATCTTTTTCTATTGATTTGAAAATCATTATTGGTTGTTTATATCTTTTAACAATCTCTAATGCTTTTTTTGGCCCTATTCCTTTTACTCCTCCTGGGTTAAAATCTGTTCCTACTAGAATTCCGAGACATATCAATTGATCGAGATTTATTTGTAACGTATTTAAAACATGTTCTAGTTCTATCAATTCAGGCTCTACAGGGACAGAAGCACCTGAAGAAAGCTTTCTTTTTCTTGCAAATGTTAGATTTTGTACAACCCTTGGAGCCCCGAATAGTAGTGCATCATAGTCTTGGCTTGCGACGGCAAAAGCTTCTTTCTTTGCGATGAAAGCTGCTTGTGCTTCACCTTCAGAGGGGGCTTTTATGATAGGAATACCCATAGCATTCAAGAGATCTATACTTTCTTCTACCATCTCTTGAGTTAACTTCGGCATTTGTTTTGCATATTTCAACATTTCTTTTTCCTCTCCAGCTTTTCTTGCCTCCTCATATTTCAAGAATGCTTCTTTTTTCCTTTCTTCTCTTGTTTCTATTGTAGAACTTTTGAGTTCTGGAGGTTTTCCGTCAAAAACATAGACTAGCTTTATTCCTAGACTCAACAAATTTATTGTTCTATAAAAAAGACCACTTAGATGTGAGGTAATCCTTCCTTTACTGTCCATCAAAAGAGTTCCGTCTGGCTGTCTTATATTTGCTAGAAATTGATATAATGCGTTGAAAGCGTCAACAGCAATTATCTTACCTTTAAGTTCCTCTAGTGTTATAGTTTTTTTTGGTACAATTTCCCCTATTTGCAAACCCATTTTTTATGAGAAGAAATAGAAATATAAAAAACTATTCTTTCTTTGATGTTCGTATCTGTTTGGACGTTAAGTTTGTTTTTATTTTAATTTTAAATTTTAAGAAAGCTTTTTTTGACTTATACAATTTTATTCATAAAAAAAAGTTATGGTGTCTTTTTTCACGTCTTCTGTATAGTTATTTATTTCCTTATTTTTTTTCAACTCTTCCGCAATTCTTTTGATATATTTATAAACTTCACTTTTTTCCTTACCTTCGATACAGTCTGTATGTGTTTCATCTCCAATTTTGTATTCAAATATAATTTTATTGTCAGGATATCTTTCTACTATTATTTTCTCTATTGTTACGACAACTTTTCCTTCTTTTTCATAAATTCTTTTTCTTATTTTTAGCTCTTCCTTTATAGATTCTTCAAGTGGTTTGAGGGCCATTTTTTAACTTAATAAAGTGGGATTATAAGATTATAACCTGGCTTGATCTTATCAACATTAAAATTCTGGTCTATTTTTTTATTGATTTCTTCTACTTTGTTTCTCCAATCTTCTTTGTAGACTTTTTCATTACAATCATACAAATAATAGAGCTCATCAACAGTTTCTCCGGGGGCTACCGTATGATAAATAAGAGTTCTTGGATTATTTAATTTTTTGTTGTAATTAATTTGCTCAACGATTCTTTTTGTTGCCGCAACCATAGATAAAAATACAGCAACCCCAAGTAAGATGTTTTCTAACTTACCCATTTTATCATTAGGAAGTAACTACTATTTAAAAATCTTTCGCTTGAAAAGTTTATAAGAAAAATATATTTTAAAATAATTATGGAATTGGAGTTCGTTCCCCTTTGGTATGACTTTTTTGAATCCGAAAGAGACACTTATGTAAGAATAACAGGAAGAGACGCAAAAGGAAGAAGGGTTTGCATAATCGATAGATTCGAACCATATTTTTTTGTAATTTTAAAGAAAGAAGCAGAACCTCAAAAAATTCAGAAAGAAATAGAGAGAATATCTACAGAAACTACAAAAGTAACGAGAACAGAAATACAAAAAAAGAATTTTCTTGGGAAGGAAGTTATTGCAATAAAAGTTTTCCTAGATAATTTCAAAAACATAAAAAATTTTATCGAAAAAATAGATGCAGAAAGTGTAGAAACAATAAGAGAACATGATGTAAATCTTGTGACGAAGTATATAATAGAAAAAAATTTTTTTCCGTTGCAATGGTATAAAATAAAAGGCGAACCGAAAGAAGAAAAAAACCTCGATGCAGATTTTTGTTTGGTTCTTGAAAAAGCAAATAAAATAGAAAACAAGGAATTCAAACCAAAGATCCTAGCATTCGATATAGAAGCCGAAGAGTTCGAATTGGGAAAAGGAAGGATTTTAATGGTTTCACTTGTCTCAGAAAATTTCAAAAAAGTCCTTACATGGAAAAAAACGTCCAAGACCAAAAACTTTGTTGAGTTTTTCGAGAATGAGGCACAAATGATAGAAGCTTTTGTTAACTATGTTAAAGAGATTTCTCCGGATTTGCTTGTTGGCTATTTTAGCGATGGTTTCGATCTGCCTTATTTGAGAGTAAGGGCAGAAAAGAACAAGATAAATCTTTCTCTAGGTATCGACGGATCACAACCAAAATTCACAAAGGGAAGAATAAATTCTGCAAAAATTTTTGGTGTAGTGCATGTAGATCTTTTTAGATTCATAGAAACTGTTTATGCACAATACTTGCAAAGCGAAACGTTGGGGTTGCACGAAGTTGCTTCTGAACTTTTGGGGGAAGGAAAAATCGATTTCGAACCTAAACATGAAAAAATGAAGGAAGAAGACTGGCTCGACTACTTCGAATATAATTTACAGGATTCTGTTCTTACTT
>JANXDM010000040.1 GCA_025058615.1 Candidatus Pacearchaeota archaeon
AACTTTTTTAGAATTTTTTAAGAGAAGATGCATATGATAGAAAAAAATTTCCAAAGCAACACGAGGGTCTAAATCTTCTTCGTCTTTTAAAGTCTTACCAAGTTTTCTTGCATATTCTTTCGCAACATAAGGAAGAGCATGAAAAGGCCCAATTTCATGTTTTAATCCTCTAATTTGATTCAACAAACTTTCATGTAGAGCTACTGCTAAGACAACTTCGAAACTCCACCCCCTTCCTTCACACATTTCTATCATCGGAACAATTGCACTCCAAAAATTTTCTTCCTTGAAAATTAAATTTGGATTTACTTCTTTGTAACGTCTGGCTTTCTCTCTTTCTTTTATTTCTCCTTTCTCTAATTTTTCTAACCATTTGATAAATCCATCAAATAGCTCTCTTGATAGAATATAAGCTAAAATGGTTTTGGCTTCTTGAGAAAGCTTTATTGGTGTTTCGTAGGTTACGACATAAAATTTTCCTACTTTTGTTTTTTCCAATTTTATTTCGCTTCTTATTATTTGTTCAAGGCTTTCTTTTTTATTTTCAATTGAAATACTTTCTCTTTGAGCAACTTTTTCTAGATTTTTTCTAATTTTGGGTAAACAGTTTTCCCCAAGCAAAAACAAAGCAAACGCTATGGAAAAAAATTTTCTCCAATTCATTTCATAACTTTAAAGTTAATACTTTTTAAAAATTTTCTGCTTTTCACGCTTGCAGAAAAAACACAAAGCACGGGGAGGGACTTGCACCCTCGAATATCCGCTCTGCAGGCGGACGCCGTCGCTACTGGGCCACCCGTGCTTTATTTTGGGAAGTTCTGAAACTTTATAAAATTAATTAAATGAATTCGCTTGTTACAGAAGGAAGTATAAAAAATTTATACAAAAATTCAGGAAAGATGTCGCAACACTAAAAAGAATTAGTAAAGCATGGGCACAAGAAAGGAAGTAATTGTTTGGCTAAAATAAGGGCTGTGTAGTAACAAAGCCAAATCTTCCTCATCGTTTTCCGGTGTTATGGCAATTATGGCTTTTTCCGAATCGACAATAAAAAACCTTCCATTGATTTTTATTTTTTTTATAGGAACTCCCAACACCTTAGAAACAACAAAAAAATCCGATTCCTTTCCATCTGCATTTGAAGCTACAACAATCCTAACGTTTTTTTCTTTCAACTTTTGAAACAAAGGCTTAAAAAAAGAAATTTTTTTCTTGAGCTCAGAAAGACCAGAAACAATTATAACTTCCTTTTTCGCTTGTTCCAGCATTTCCTTCAGATTGGTATAAATGTTTTGGGTTCCTCTCAAAGCAAGACTTAACTCTCTATAATCTATAGGTTGAACTCCTTTTTCATAAAGTTGCTCTATTTCTTTGAACTCAGGTAAATTCTTAAGATTGGATAAAGTTTTAACATTACTTTCTGCTTCTTTTAGAATGTTCCTTTTAAGCCTCTCGAGGGCTATGGTTGGTTTGACAGCTATGTATTTCATTGGCTTTCCTACTTTCGCTATAGCAAAACCTTTCTTTTCTAAACTTTCTAATACGTCATAAACTCTGCTCCTCGGAACTTCAGAAAGTTCCGCTATTTCTCCAACACTCGCTATATTTTTTTGCAACAAAGCAATCCATACCTTACTTTCATAAATATTCAAACCAAAAAAATATTTTATCTTTTTTATCAGTTCTTGTCTTTGAATCATTTTTTACCACTTTTTAAAGAAAACAAATATTTATAAATTTTTCTATTTATCATTGTACAGAGATTACAAAATTCCGTTTGTTACCAAGGGTCGCTTGCTTTTATGAAAAAACGAAACATTTAAAAACTTCGACAGTGCTTGCTTATAAATAAAAATGCACGTTCTACAACCAAAACATTATGTTCTCAAGCCAGAAGAAGCAAAAAAATTATTGAAAGAACTAAACATAAGTCCGTTGCAACTGCCAAAAATAAAAAAAGACGATCCAGCACTTCCAAAAGAGGCCAAAGTCGGAGATATAATAAAAATAGAAAGAAAGGGGGAAAACCAGAAAGTAATTTTTTATAGGGTGGTTGTTCCTTAAAATGTGGGGTAATTTACTTGTTAAGAGGTACATAGAACAGCATTCACTTGTAGAATCAAACATAAGATCTTATAATGATTTTGTAGAAAGAAGATTACAAGAGATTGTTGATGCTATAAATGAAGAAATACCGAGAGACGAAGTGGAATTATGGCTGGGAAGAATTTCTCTAGGGAAGCCACAGGTCGTTGAAGCGGACGGTTCTGTAAGAGAAATTTTCCCAATAGAAGCAAAATTGAGAAAATTGACTTACAGCGCTCCCTTGTTCTTGGAAATAGGTGTAGGTAGTAAAGAATACACGAAAGTAGAAATAGGTAGGGTTCCGGTAATGGTTAAGAGCAAGTTTTGTAATTTGTACGGCTTGAGTGAAGAAGAACTAATCAGGCATCAAGAGGACCCTTATGATCCGGGAGGTTACTTCATAATTAATGGTAATTGCAGAGTTCTGGTAATGTTAGAAGAACTTGCGCAAAATCAGCCTTTTGTAGAAGAAACTCAAAAAGGTATAGCACTTAGACTTTTTTCCCAAAGAGGGAGTTATAGAATTCCAACAACTATAAGCGAAGCAACGGACGGAATAATAACAGTAAGTTTCTCTAGATTCAAAAACATTCCTGCGATAATGTTAATCAAAGCATTAGGTTTGACAAAAGACGTAGAAATAGCTTCTTTAATAGGAAGAGGAGATGAAGACATATTGATAGTTAATTTTTATGAATTTAGTAATATCACTTCCTCTGAAGAAGCTTTCTTAAAAATAGGAGAATATATGGGGTTAGAAGGAACAAAAAAAGAGATAATAGACAGAGTAAAATTGCGAATAGATTCTTCTTTTTTACCACATATAGGAACTTCACAAGAAACAAGAAAAGAAAAAGCA
>JANXDM010000041.1 GCA_025058615.1 Candidatus Pacearchaeota archaeon
ATTTATATAGGAAGAATAGGGGAGTATGTTTTTGACGAAAAAACATGGGAAAATGTAAAGATTATAGAGGACAGCTATGGTAAATTTAGAGTTATTTCTACTGAAGATTTGATCGCAATAAAAATGTACGCATATTTAAGTTCTTGTTTAGAGTCTAAGAAAGGTGATAAACACCTGATAGATATATATACATCCTTGACCTATGGTAGGTACGAAGTTAATTATGAATATTTAGCCGAGAGAATAGAATATCTTTCAAGAATTTTGTCGTTAAACCCGAAAGAAATTTTAAACACACTGGTTTCGGTGAAGAAAAGTTTGATGGAGCAATTTAGCAATGTAGAAGAAAAAAGATTGAATAATGCGTTAAGGGGTATGAAAGAAAAAATAGAAGGGTATCTTTATTCTAGCAAAGGATAGGTTTGGCTTTCGTTAGCGCTTTGAGTTTATCGGTTAGCAGAAAAGTATTTTCTATCCTACATCCTCCTACTCCTTTTACGTAAATTCCAGGCTCTATAGTGAAAATCATATTTCTTTCAAATTTTAATTCTCTGACTATCTCCAATTTTTCCTTTTTCTTTTTACCGATTTTTTTGAGTTTAAATTTGGGTACACCTATTGTTGGTAGTTCGTGAACTTTTTTTCCTATTCCATGACCTAAAGAGTGCATCATTTTAAAATTGTTTTTTCTTAGATAAGTGTCTACTTTTTCAAAGACAGAAAAACATTTTACACCTATCTTTATAGACTTTAGTGCTATTTTGTAAGCTTTTAGCAAGGTCTCAAACATATTTTTTTCTTTTTCACCGACTTCACCTTTTATAAAAGGCACGGTGAGATCTACTTTATACCCCTTGAATGAAACACCAAAATCTACATAACCTAAACCTTGAATTAACTTTTTTGTAGGTTTTGCATGAATGTTGGAAGCTCTTTTACCGCATGCCACTAATGGATCGAAAGCTATTTTACCACCCATGGAACGGATTTTTCTTTTTAGTTGGACCGCTATGTCGATTTCTCTCACGTCTTTCTTTTTCAGCATACTTTCCAATAAAGGTAGACAAGAATTTGCGATTTCTGCAGATTTTTTAATCAGTTCTATTTCCTCCTTCGACTTTGTTATTTTGTTCATTAAATTTTTCTTTTTTTAGAGAGATAAGAATTTCCTTGAAAAAGGCTTCTTGTTCTGTTGAAATTTTTTCGTTTTTCTCTAGATGCAACAAAGGTACAAAATTTTTTACAATTTCTTCACTCTCCCAATTTTCTACTATTTCTTTAAACATTACTTTTTCCCTATCTTTCGATTTTTCTTCTATTTTCTTAAAAACGTTTTCTATTCTTTTAGTTATATCTTCCTCTAAGTTTATGTTTTTGATTAATTTTTCTTTTAGATGAGATTTTTTACTCTTTTTCTTCTCTTCAATCTCTACTGCTTTTTTCAAAGCTATTATTAGTTCTTCTAATGTTATTTGAACTTTTGGTATTCTCTTCACAGGATATGCTAACTTTAATTTGCTTGGATCGAATTCCAAAAAAGTCGGTATCTCTTCTTCTTTTTCTTCTATTTTTTCTTCCTCTTTTCTCATCAAATACTCCGACTTTAATCGTAGTAGAATTGCGGCAACAAAAACAACTTTGGCAGGGATTCTAAAATCCAAACTTTCGACCTTCCTTAGAAAATTTATAAAACCATCACAAAGCTTAACGATATCTACATCCCAAGGGTCGATTCTTTCTACATTAACAATATAGTATATTATTTGCTCCCAACTCTCCCTTTCAATCACAACTTTTAGTATATTTTCTTCTGTAATTTTTTCTTGAGTTTCCATTTATTTTTTTGTTTTTTCAATTTATAGAATGATAAACGAAATAATCTTTGTTTTACTGACCATCCTTGTTTTTAAAACTTGGATAGATTTGTTAAGAGATGAAGCGATTTTCGTTCCACTACCAAAAAAAACTATAAGAAAAATTTTAAGAGCAGCCAAAATTTCTAATAAAGATTTTTTAGTAGACTTAGGTTGTGGAGACGGTAGGGTTGTTATTATTGCTGCTAAGGAGTTTGGAGCGAAATGTGTTGGTGTGGAAAAGAATTTTTTGTTAGCAAGAATTGCAAACTGGATGGTAGAGAAAGAAGGGTTAAAGGGAAGGGTTAAAATTGTGAATAAAGATTTTTTCAAGGTTGATCTGAGAAAATTTAATGTAGTTTTTGCCTACCTGTCTAAGAAAGTTAATGCGAAAATAGAAAGCAAATTGAAAAAAGAGTTAAAAAAAGGTAGTAAGGTTCTTTCTGCCGCGCATGAATTTAAAAGTTTTAAATTAGAGAAGAAGATAAAAACAGGGCACTTTTATTCCTATATCTACAGAGTATAAGTAAAAAGTTAGTTGAATAAAACTTAGATTCCTAGAAAACCAAAACCTTCTATGGCCTTTTCCTCTTCTTCCTTAATTTTTGCTACCACACCCTCTTTTTCTTTACCTACAACCTCCATCGCTAAGTTTTTCGACAGCTCTTTCGCCTTGTTTATTTTTTCTTCCGTTCCTTCTAATAGAAAATAAAAACCTTCCTTTCCAAAATCTGAAGCATCTCTAATTTTTATAGACGCCCCGGAAACTATATCGTCTTTTTTCAAAAGCTCTTCCACCTTTTTGTAGTTCTTTTTTTCTACAAAAATTAATAATTCCATTAACTTTGGGTGTTTTTTAAAAATATAAATATGTTGTTAGAGTATTT
>JANXDM010000042.1 GCA_025058615.1 Candidatus Pacearchaeota archaeon
TTTGTATATGGAAAAAGCTCTATTGGCAGCAATAGCAACTCTTGTAGGGACAACAATAGGAGCGGGGATTTTAGCATTACCTTATGCTTTTGCAAAAGCAGGGCTTATTCCAGGAGTATTACAGCTCGTTCTTGTTGGAATTGCTGTCCTTTTTGTCAATCTTTCTCTTGGCGAGGTAATTTTGAGAACAAAAGAAAAACATCAGCTTCCAGGTTATGCTGAAAAATATCTAGGAAAATGGGGAAAATTTTTACTTCTTGTTTCTTGCTTTGTATTTATCTACGGTGCTCTAACTGCTTATGTGATAGGTGAAGGGGAGGTTCTGAGTTTTGTTTTTTTGAATACCACAGATTTCAGGATTTTTTTTGCGTTGGGTTTTTTCATAGTTATGGCTTTTTTTCTCTACTCTGGATTAGAGGCATTAGAAAAAGGAGAACTTATAGGGCTTTTTGTAATAATGGCTATGATTTTCATAATTTTTTTATTTTTCTTGCCAAAAATAGATTTGAGAAATTTTTCTTTTTTTGCAAAAGAAAAGTTTTTGTGGTTTTTTCCATATGGAATTGTAATGTTCGCTTTTCTTGCTTTTTCTGCATTACCGGAAATGCGTGAAGAGCTTTACACTCACGAGAAACTTTTCAAGCATGCTATAGTCATAGGTACTTTAATCCCCTTGATACTTTATTTTTTGTTTAGTTTTGCAGTTTATGGATTTGCAGGCAAGAAAACGCCGGAAATAGCAACAATAGCCCTAGGAAAGTTACCTTGTATTTTAGCAATATTTACAATGTTCTCTGCTTTTTTTGCTTTGGGAATTGCACTGAAAGAGATTTTCGTTTATGACTTAAAGTTAAAGCACATTATTGCTTTTTTGTTGGTTGTTTTGCCTGTGTTTTTTCTTGCTTTTTCGATAATGCTCTTTGGGCTTGTGACATTTTCTAAGATTTTGAGTTTCGTGGGAAGCATTTCTGGCGGGATAGGTGGGATTTTGATAGTCCTCATGGCAAAAAGAGCTAAACTTTTTGGTAACAGGAAACCGGAATATAGCCTCCCTTTGAATTTACCTATTGTCTTGATTCTTATAATTCTCTTTGTTCTGGGAATTGCTTATCAGTTTTTCTTTTAAGTTACACTTTTGTTATCTTTATACATTGCACCGGACAGACTTTTGCAGCCTCTTTGTTACATTTTAATTCTTTTTCAGTTATTACTTGTTTTTTTGGCTTCGCTTTTCCTTTCTGCAATACCCAATTTTCAGGACATGTTGCCTGGCATGCACCACAACCTATACACTTTTCTACTTCCTGAATAATTTTGTATTTCATTATGATTGATAAAATTTACACTTTTCGTAGTATTTGGTACAAAAAACAAGAAGCTCCCAATTTTCAATTTTTTTATTTATTATATTCTCATCTGGTTTTTTATTACAATAATAAAACTTACCTATAGAACTAGGATGAGGACATTTGATATCTTTTTCTACTTTTTCGATGATCTCTTTTTCCCAATTATTCAATAAAATATCGAGCCTTAATTCGCTCATTTTTGTTTTTTATAAAAAATACATCCTTCATATTCTTTTATACAAAAAAGTTGAAGTAATCCAATATCAATACTGTGAACATATTTTTTATTTTCTGGACAGTCTTCTGCTAACCCTTCCCACAGTAAAAAAATATTCTCCCTCACGTTTAAGGTGAGGACATATTTTTTTATTTTTTAAATCTAGCTCGTCTATGATTCTTTTTTCCTCTTCTCGGATCATGTCATCGAATGATTTTATGTTCAATTTCATTTTTAGGAATCTTAATACTTTTTTACTAAAGCAATATCTGTAACTTTATCATCGTGTTGAAGCTTTATAATTTTTACGCCCTGCGTTGCTCTTGACATTACGCGAATGTCTTTGCAAGGAACGCGGATCGTCATTCCTTTTGCTGTCGTAACAATTATACTATCATTTTCTTCTACGACGAGGATCCCGACAACGTTTCCGTTTCTTTCAGAACACTTTATGTTTATGACTCCTTTTGCCCCTCTTGAAGTTTTTCTGTAGTCTTGTGCCATTGTCCTTTTTCCATATCCTTTTTCCGTTATGGTGAGTATGCTTTTTTTCTCATCAGGCAAGAAAGTCTCGGCAGCTACAACCTCATCATCTTTTTCTAGTTTTATTGTCCTAACTCCATAAGCTTGTTTTCCCATTTCACGAATCTCCGTGCAAGAAAATCTTGCTGCCATCCCTTTTTTTGTTGCTATCATTATATCTTCATTGTCTTGAACTATTTTCGCTTCGACGATGGAATCATCACTTGGAAGTTTTGTTACCCTTGTTCCGCTTGTTTTTATTTTTTTGAAAATTTCTAGATTTATTCTTTTTGCTATCCCTTTCCTTGTTACTATCAACATAGACCCTCTTTTTTGTTCTATCGCGATTGTTGCTTTTATTTTTTCCGTTATGTTTAGCAAATTGACGATTGCTTTTCCTTTACTGTATCTGGTTGTTTCTGGAATCTGATACGCTTTCAACAAATAAAGTTTGCCCCTTTCTGTTAAGAATAATATCAAGTCGTGAGTGGAACAAGTAAAAACTTGTTGTACGAAATCTTCGCTTGTTAGTTCT
>JANXDM010000043.1 GCA_025058615.1 Candidatus Pacearchaeota archaeon
AAAAGTTTCTTTTCTTGGCTTTTCGGAAAAAAATAAGTTAAGTTTAAAAACCAAAGAGAGCTTTTTCTTAAAAGCGGGGTGGAGCAGCCTGGAGTGCTCGCGAGGCCCATAACCTCGAGGTCGCGTGGTTCAAATCCCGCCCCCGCTACTTCAGAATTTTTTTAAATTATCAATAACCAATAGAACATGGACCTTTGCTCGCGTTGGTTAATACTTATTTTTGTCCATGCATTTTCCGACTTCTTTCTCCAGCCAGGAAAATTAGCAAGAGAAAAAACAAAAAAGTTCTCTTGTTTGTTATTGCATTCGATTCAATACATTCTTCCTTTTTTGTTTTTATTTTTTTTCATGAAAATAAGTTTTTTTTGGTTGCCGATACTCTTTGTTTCGCATCTTTTAATAGACAACTATGCGCTTGTCAAAGCATGGAATAAATTATTGGGAAGAAAGAGAACCCCAGACTGGCTACTTGTCATAGAAGATCAAATATTACATCTCACTGTTTTGCTTTTCGTTGCAAGATGGCCATCTTTATAGGGATAGATGATTCCGGAAGAGGTCCAATAATAGGACCTATGGTAATAGCAGGAGTGTTGGTCACGAAAAAGCAAAAAAAAGAATTAAAAAAAATTGGTTGTAAAGATTCCAAAAAGCTCTCGCCAAAAAAAAGACAGATACTTTACGAAAAAATCAAAAAAATCGTTCTTGGCTACGAGATTTTGACTATTCCGCCAGAAGAAATTGACGAAAGAACAAATACTGGAATAAATTTAAATAAGATAGAAGCAATAAAAATTGCAGAAATAATAAATACTTTGATCAAAGGTCTCGATAACAACAAATCATTCGAAGTTGTCTGTTTTATTGATTGTCCTTCTACAAATATTTCTGCATGGCAAACTTATCTAAGAAAACATTTGAAAAAATTCGAAAATATAAAAACAATATTAAAATGCGAACATAACGCCGACTCTAAATACGTAGAATGCTCTGCCGCTAGTATCCTAGCGAAAGTAACGCGCGACAATGAAATAGAAAAAATAAAGAAACAATTTGGAATAGATTTTGGCTCTGGATATCCTTCAGATCCTCTCACGATAGAATTTTTGAAAAAAAACGCAGATAGATTGAAAAATGCAAAGATCCTCAGGAAAACGTGGGAAACGTGGAAAAAGCTAATAAAAAAACAAAAAACTCTGTCCGATTTTTTAACCCATGACTTTTAAAAAATTTCTTTAAGCGTACAGGAAGTAAGATATGTTTAAAACTCTAGAAGTTTTTTTTGCCCTTTTCCAAGAATATCTTCCTTCGTTATGCTAAAAATTTCGAAGATGTTTTCGACAGCTGGTATTATCTGATGCTCTATATAATAATTGGAATCGTAACCTTTATCAGAAACTTCTTCTGGAAGTTTTGCCCTTTCTCTGATCAACGATTTTTTGTTTTTTGTTTCCGCTATTATGAATTCTATCATCATCCCGGGTTCAACAGGAATTCCGAGAGCTTTCATTTTCCTTGCAATTTCAACATGCGGTCCGACAGATTCGTAACTTTCTAAAGTTTTCTTTAGTTGTGTTAGTATAATCATTTCTTTTTTGTCTATCCTCTTTTCTTTTACTTCTTTTATGATTCTTCTCACATATTCTAATGCTCTATCTGGTCTCCCATCTTTCAAAATCATTTCCAAGACAGTATCTTGAACTTTCCTAGCAAGTTTGCACCAATCGCGTCTTACCGTTTCAAAACCCCTTATCTTTATTTTTCCATCTTCTGTTATTAGAGCGTATTTCTTTTTTGCGCCAAACTCTTTGGTCCTTTTTGTAACCCAAATTCCACGAACATAAAAATCTTCGAGCTCTAACTCCATCATTTCAGGAAGCTCTGAATTTAATTTTCTCAATAAATCCAAAACATCTTTCTTGCTTTTTTTTCCCAAGCAGAAGGCAATACTATCTGTATCAGAATAAATTACTTCATATCCTGCTTCCTTAACTTTCTCTATTGTTTCCATGTTGAATTTTCTAACAAAAGCAAGAACAGAAGCAGAAGCTTCTAACGAATAATACCTTGCCCCGAAGAAACCGAAATAACCATGCACGGCAGCCGTCAACAACTTAAAAGCATTGCTTCTTGCCTTTGTTATCGGTGAAGGGTTTTTCTTATATTGCTGTTTGTACTCCTTTCTTTTTTTTATCAACTCTTTACACATCTCCGGCAAAAACCCTCTTCTTTTTGTAAAATAAAATTTTGTTTTTTTACCGTGCCATTCGATCCATGGCGTTTCGTACGCATCTTTTTCGTACCGATCGAGCAAGGTAGATTTCGATATGTTAAAAGAAACGATTATGCTTGTGTGCATGCTTGTAAAATCAAAAATTGCAAGATTCTCATAAAGACCTGCCTTCGGCTGCAAAACAAAAGCTCCCTCGACTGGTTTCCTCTTTTTTCTTTCGCTTATTTCTTCGTGAGTTGGCTTTCTTTCCGCAATTTCGTTGTAAGAAGGAAGACGGTGCAGAATGTAGTATTCTAACAATTGGGACATACTTGCCCTAGTAATTTCGAAAAGTGGTTCTTGAATAATGAGGCAAAATTCTTGCATGTCTGGCCATAATT
>JANXDM010000044.1:0-2309 GCA_025058615.1 Candidatus Pacearchaeota archaeon
TGTTTCTTATTTAAATTTTTTCATTTTTAAACTTTTATTTTTTAGATTATATATTTTATATTCTTTATAGTCACAACATATATAAGTTCTTTTCACATCCTTTTGTGATGGCTGAGGGGAAAATGAGAAAAAAATTTGAAAATTTCGATTTTGAAACAATGAAGTTTGATGAGTTAGAGAAAGTTGGTGCTACCATAGAAGCAAAAATTTTCAAAGACGAAGAAGGAATTTGTGACGAGTGTGGAGTTTCTAGTGTCGTAACAAAAATTAAAGGTAGAGTTCTTTGCAACTTATGTATGAACATCTTTAAAAAAAGAAACACAAGATAAAAATAAAATTATTTATAAAAAGCGTCTTTTCAAGAAATGGGGGATGCCTTCTAAATGTGAGAGGTTTTCCTTTATCATTTGTAGACGTAATCCATTTTCTAATTTTATACCTTGTTTGCTAAGCTCTCTCGCTATTGCTTTGTATAATTTTCTTCCTCTTTCATCGAGATCTGTTAAAATGCAGACTTTTCTTCCTTTTGTGATATTTATTATTTTTTCTATGTTCTCTTGTAGGGACTTTCCATTATTTAATACAAAAATATTCTTGATAGAGAAACCGATTTTACGTAGAGCCTGCATATCTTTTTTACCTTCTACTATACAAAAGAAATTTTCTTTTTTGGTTTTTTGTATTTGATTGAACAACTCTTGCATTTGATGGGTCCGAGGGGATTTTCAGATTTTTTAAATTTTAGCAAGGAAATTTTTTGAACCCCTGACACCCGGCTTAAGAGGCCGGTGCTCTAACCATGCTGAGCTACGGACCCTAAAAATTTATACATACTTGATTTTATAAATTTTAATCTAAGTATATTCGCGCCATACATGCTTGCACTTTGTGCATCTGAAGAAGGAAGTTTCTGCTTCATCCCCTGAGCGCATTTGAGCGCTATGAAAGAAAGCCTCGTCGTTTCCACATTTTGGACAGGTTTCTTTTATTTTTGGCCACACACTAGTTTCTTCGTCTTTAAGAACTTCTATTTTTTCCGTACTTTCGATTTTTTCTGACGATATTAGCTTTATAGTTTCCTTTGATACATACTTACATTTAGGGCAAGAAAAATATTTTGTTTTTTGTACCAAAATTGTTCCACACTTAGGGCAAAATTCCATTTTTTATTTTGAATGCTACTTTCTTCTTTTGATGTATTTAAAATTTTCGGAAAAAAAATTTAATCAAAAAGTGACATCATCTTATGAGCTCTACAAAAGAAAGCTTTATCCAGCCGAGGTAGGGGATTACTGCAACTGCCCTTCCGATGATTTGTGATTTCTTTATTCTAACTTCTTTTGGAAGCTGTCCTTCGTTTCTGTCTCCTTTTGTGGAATAAACCACCTCTTCACCTTCTTTAGTAATGTTTACTATTCTGTGTATAATAGGGGTTTTTTTTCCTTCTACTCTGAATACGATTATATCACCTTTTTTGTAATTTTTTTCTCCTTTTATTATTACTATGTCGCCCTTACTTATCCCATTGGGAAATGACCATTTTAAAATTTCTTCTTTTGTTATATTATTTTTTTCATACCAAGAACCAAAACGAGAGTACCAAACATCGAAGCTTTCATCATGTTGCATGCTTTTACTTTCTACGATGACAAAAGGCATGCTAGTTCCTAAGAGTAAGCCAGAAATCGGAAAAAAGATAAATTTGACAAAAACAAAAACTAGAAAAAGAAAGATTACCCAACTCAACAAGCTGTTACTTTTCCAAAGCCATTTCCAGAATTTGATCAATAAATTCATTTTTAAAAATCAAAAATAATAAAAAACTACTTATTCGCGGAAATCAATCCTAAAATACTTCCAACAATTCCCAAGACAGGTCCTATAAATAACCCAGCTCCAATTACAATACCAACTATACTGCTTACTAATCCTAGAACAGATCCTGTCACAACTTTCTTTTTTTCTTTTATCATAAGAGCACTAATTAACATTAGAATCCCTATAATAATCCAAATAATAGTGAGACCCCACATAAGAGTAATTATCTCTTTTCCCATAAACAAGCCGACACCTTCAATAGGAACTTCTTTTGGTATTTGTTTTTCAAATAAAGTTTTTGCTTTAATCAATCCAATAAACGAAATTGTTGCAAATATAAAAACAAGAATACTTCCTATCAGATTCAAGATAAAAGCAGGTTTTGATTCCTCCATTTTGATTTTTCATAAAAGGAAAAAGTATTTAAAAATGTTTCGGCTATCTTTTTAAGAATGATAAAATTCGAGCCCTTACCAGTTCTTTTTTCTATA
>JANXDM010000044.1:2319-2585 GCA_025058615.1 Candidatus Pacearchaeota archaeon
TAGGGAATGTAAAAATTTTTTCTTGGGGTGTTTTCTTTGCTTTTTCTTTTCTTCTTGCTTTTGTTATGGCATGGCGAGAAGTAAAAGGAAAAATAGAAAAAAAAGATTTTTTGAATATAGCCCTTCTGATATTGTTCGGAATTCTTATTGGAATTAGATTGTTGTATGTTTTGTTTAATTTTTCTTATTATGAGACTCAGCCCTTGAAGATTTTTGCTTTTCAAGAAGGGGGGAGCTTTAGCTATGGAGGCTTTCTTGCTTTGTTT
>JANXDM010000045.1 GCA_025058615.1 Candidatus Pacearchaeota archaeon
AGCAAATATATTAGATATCTTTTTTGATGTATCTCTGAAAAACAAAGAACGCATCGCTTGTGGAACTTTCATAGATGCTTCGTCTTCTTTTATTTTTCTCAACGCACTTATCAACCCATGACTTCCAACAAAGCCAGCAGCACTTGCATCGGCTATAAACTCTCTTTTTCTCGAAATTGCAAATTGCATCAACATAACAACAATAGGAGCAACAATTGCCAACACTATTGCAATCAAAAAAAGAAGAGAACTTCCTTCTTTTCTATTGTCAGAAAACCATAAACTTCTAAGAAAAAGTTGAGAAAAAATACTTACAGCTCCAACGACAACAGCAACAATAGTCATATATTTAACATCATAGTTTTTTATGTGAGAAATTTCGTGAGCGATGACTCCTTCCAACTCTTCTTTGTTTAATTTCTTTATACATCCTTCAGTTACACAGATTACTGCTTTTTTAGGATTTCTTCCAGTTGCAAATGCATTTATTTGTTCTCCAGGCATTATAAAAATTTTTGGTTTAGGAATTCCTGATCTAGACGCTATCTTTTCTACTATTTCATGTAACACTCTAAACTTGTCTTTACTAGCCTCTCTCGCATTAACACTTCTCAAAGCAATTTTCTCACAATTACTATAAAGTAACAATATATAGAGCAAGGCAAAAATAGAAGAAAGAAGCATTATAATAAAAAAATATTGAGGAGAGAAAGCAAAAGAAATCAAATAACCTATCAAAATTATTACAGCAAACACGCCTGCCAGAAGTAAAAAAGACTTTATTTTGTTCTTTTGTATTTGTTTTTCCACACTTATTTTTTTGCTCTTCATTCTTTTTTCATAGCAAGTCAAGTTTTTAAAATTTATGAAAAGATAAGCAAAAAGCGAAAGATTTATAAAGCCAATAATTCATTTGGCATTTATTCTAAATTTAACCCTAACAGGAGAAAATGCCAAAAAAGAAAAAGAAAAAAGAGGAAGAGGAGGAAGAAGAAGAGGAAGAAGAATTTAGCGATGAAGAAGAGGAGCAAAATATTGAAGAAGAAGAGCTGGAAGACTTCGAAGAAGAATTTTAATAAACTTAATTTTTCTTTCTTTTTTTTAAAAGTCTGCTATTTTTAACAAAAGTTTTTCGCTAAATTTAAAAGCCTTTACTTTTTCCTATCTGTATGAAAGAAATAGAAAAAGAAATTTTGAAATTCTGGAAGGAAAATAAGATTTTCGAGAAATTGAGAGAAAAACTCAGAAAAAGTAAAAAAAGATTCAGTTTCATAGACGGGCCGATCACAGCAAACAACCCAATGGGGGTACACCACGCATGGGGTAGAACATATAAAGATTTATTTCAACGTTTCAAAGCAATGCAAGGTTACAACCAACGTTTTCAAAATGGTTTTGATTGTCAGGGGTTGTGGATAGAAGTAGAAGTTGAAAAAGAGAAAGGGTTTAAATCAAAAAAAGATATAGAAGCTTTCGGAATTGCAAGATTTGTAGAAGCATGCAAAGAAAGGACTGAAAGGATGGCACAATTAATAACTGAACAATCTATAAGATTAGGGCAATGGATGGCATGGGATGAAAGTTATTATACTCACAGTTTTAAGGCAAACGATTACAAATGGTTTTTCATCAAATACTGTCACAAGAAGGGATGGGTCTATAAAGGTGTAGATGTAATACCTTGGTGTCCTAGATGCGAAGCTGCAGAGTCGAAGCATGGTCTCGCAACAGAAGGCTATCGTGAAAAAGAAGACAAGGCTATATATGTGAAGTTTCCTGTGAAAGGAAAAAGAGAATATTTTCTTGTTTGGACAACCACTCCGTGGACGTTGCCGGCAAATACATCCATAGCAGTAAATCCAGAAATTTTTTATGTTTATGCTAAAAAAGATGATGAAATTTTTATACTTGCAGAAAACCTTGCAGAAAATGTTTTGGGTAAGCATACAATAATAAAAAAAGTCCTTGGCAGAGATTTAGAAGGAATAGAATACGAGATGCCTTATAGTCATCTTGATCCACAAAAAGCCTCTATAGTTGCAGGTTCTAGTCTTGATAAAGAAGAAAAAGTAAAAGCTCCGCACAAAGTGATACTATGGGAGGAGGTAAGTAAAGAAGAAGGAACTGGTATAGTACACATAGCTCCCGGATGCGGACCAGAAGACTATCAACTCGGAAAAAAATATAAACTTCCAGCAATTTCCCCTTTGAATGAACAAGGGTGTTATGTAGAAGGATTTGACTGGTTAACCGGAAAGTATGCATTTGAAGCTAATGAAGAAATAATAAAA
>JANXDM010000046.1 GCA_025058615.1 Candidatus Pacearchaeota archaeon
TCGCTAAAACCTTGGAAGATGAAATTAAATCTCTTACTGCAAGAGATACATATCTTAGAGACTATAAATAGTTTTAAAAACAAAACCCAAATCACAGACTTCTAATCTCTAAAACTATATTCTGGAAAACATATTTTCATGCAATAGAAACAGCTTAAACTCTCTCTGAGAAAATTAGACGTGGAGGTGATATGTATGACTGGTACTATACTAATAAGAGGAAGTTTAACACTAAACAAAGACTTGAGTCTTGACGGGAACTTAGTAGTAGAAGGAAAGATAACCGGCAACAAGACACTAACAGTAAACGGAAACCTCAAAGCAGAACTAGTAGACATAGAAAGTCTAGTAGTAAAGGGTAGGCTTGAAGCTAAGTACATCTCCAGCATCTGGATAGAAGCCGAAGAAGTAGAAGCCAGAACGATATTGTTATCAGACTTAGAGTGTAAAAGAGTATCAGCTGATGTTATAGAAGCCAACTACATAGAAGCAGAAGAAGTAGAATGTAATCTAGCTGAAATAGAACATGTCACTGCTAAAAAGCTAAGAGTTAAAGTTGGGAGAGTCTCGTTCGCTGAAGTAGAAGAGATAGACACAGAAGTTATGGAAGGTTCTTATGACAAAGAGAAAATCAAAAGGATCGATGGGAAAATAATACCAGAAGAACAAGTTGATGAAGATGGGTAAAGTTAGAGAAGAAACCTTGGAACTTTTGAAGACTAGGACTAGTAACCAGAAAATGGAAAAGAGGATGGATATGAGAGTTAAAAAAAGACCAGTAGATCTATACTCTGTAAAATATATATCAGAGTGTAGAAAAGTATTTAAATAGGTTTTGTATAAAGAAAATCAAGGAGGTGGTGAAAATGGTAAAAGTTGAATTTGGAATATTCACACATATAATAAACGATGAAGACACCAACGATAAGAAATTCTTTTTAGAATACGAAAAAAAATTGAGAGAAACAAAGTTCGTCAGTGAAGACGCGACAGTAATGGCGGAATTAGAGAGAAGGGGTCTCGGAAAGATCATTCTATTTTCGTGCGCGGACGAGGAGACCCCTAAGTTCTCACCGAGTATTGGTAAGTTCCCAAAAGCATTGAAAAAATTATTACAAGAAAAAATAGCAACTTCAGAAGGAAACACGATAGATGTGACGGATTTGTTGAAAATTTGGTTGATATCACACGATATAACTAGTTCGTTAACTTCCTCAAGTTCTTCTAAATCCTAAATTTTTCCTTCTTTTTCTCTTTTTTTCTTTTTCTCTTTTTTTCTTTTTCTTTAATTCTTTATTTCTAATTCTCCTTCTATACTCTCTACTTCTTCCTAAACTACTCTCTAGTCTTCCATTTTTCATTTCTAATTCTCTTTTTTTTCCTCAATTTTTATGACCTTTTAGAAAAAAATATGACTTTTTTACTAAATTTATCTCTCAATTCTCTCACTTTTTCTATTTCTACTCTTTAAAAGTTCTAGGGAAAAAAAGGAAAAAAAGAAGAGAGAGTTTTGAGAAAAGAGCTACAGTTCTTCCCATAGTTTTTTCCCTAGCTTCTCGTCTATCTTTTTTTCTTCTCTTATTTCTCTTCCTAGTACTCGTTCTATTTTAACTAGAAACCAGTCTTCTTTCCTATCAAAGTAGTTATATCTGGTTGTTAACAAGATAGTCTTCTTGTAGCTACCGTCTTCTTTAGCCAATTCGAATATTTTCTTGCACTTCATTCTAACTCACCTCCACGTCTAATTTTCTCAGAGAGAGTTTAAGCTGTTTCTATTGCCTGAAAATATGTTTTCCAGAATATAGTTTTAGAGATTAGAACTCTGTGATTTGGGTTTTGTTTTTAAAACTATTTATAGTCTCTAAGATATGTATCTCTTACAGTAAGAGATTTAATTTCATCTTCCAAGGTTTTAGCGAG
>JANXDM010000047.1 GCA_025058615.1 Candidatus Pacearchaeota archaeon
CAAGTAAAAACTAAAATAAATAGTATTCAAGAAGTAGAAATAGAGTAAAAGTTAATTGAATTTGTAGATAAAGGTGAAGAGAGACAAGGGAGTTATTGGTATGAATAATTTTTTTGATGCTTGAAGTTCGATTCAACTAAAATTATCTTTTTTTGTTACTTGATTAAGGTGGAATTGGGTTGAAAAACGATATTTGAATATTTTTTACTCGATAGAGTTACTTGAGACGACCAACGATACATGAGGTTTTAGACTCTAGTAGGCGAGAGAGATTTTGATTAACAAATGTAATGGGACACAAAACAAAGAAGGTTAGGTAAAGCTGACCACTCGTGATTTATATTTTTGCTTCTATTTTTCTGATAGGGGTGGTTGAAATGGTAGAGAATAGAGAATGCGATGGAATGAAGGACTTGATAACAAAAATGTATGTAAGGAGAGCTAATGAGTTGTTTGAGACAGTAGGCTACTCTAGGAATATACCACCAATCGAAGTCAGCGAGTTCAGTGGAGTGGCACGTATAAATCTAAGAGAAAATAAAGTCGAATTCAGCAAAAGTTACTTAGAAAGAAGCTCCAACGAGAAAATCGATAGAGCAGTAAAAAATATGGTAGCGAGATACTTAGTCCTAGAAAACGACAGAAATAATCAAACACCTGGTACAGAAACGACCTTGAGAGATGTCATGAATAAAAACAGAGGAATAGAGACTGTAGCAACATTATACGAATTTGTAGATGTCAAAAACGGAAGAATAGACAGAGATGAAGCTTTTAGAACATTAATGCTTTTGGAGTCTGAAGAAGCATGGGACGGAATTAGAGGTATGCATTATCGAATTTTTGAATTAGAAACCGATATAGAGAAAAAAACAGCTGTTGGGTTATGGATAGCTTGGGTAGAGGGTCGAGTAAGAGGAGCAAGGATAGCTATCGAATTAGATAGAATGCTTCAAGAATTAGCCCCAGAGAAGAGAAACGAAAAGTTGAGGGAATTATTCAGAGAAATACTAAGTAAACCTAGAGAAGAAAGAGAAAGAATCCTGAGACAAATAGAAAGAGGCGAGATAGTTTTTTAAGAGTTAAACAGAAATACTAGAGCTCGTCGCAAAAAGTCATGTAGCTCCTCCCCTCTTTTTTGTTTTTTGTTTAGCCGTAAATTCCAAGTTCAGTTAATTTTTTATTCTATGCGACTCATTATTTTATGGGATTAAGGATACCAAACCATTTAGGAGTTATTTTAGATGGGAATAGAAGATGGGCGAAAAAAAGAAATCTGCCGCCTTGGGAAGGGCATAGGGCAGGAGCAAAAAAACTTCAAGAATTTTTAGAATGGTGTTTAGAGGTTGGTATACCAACCGTTTCAATTTATGCCCTATCGACAGAAAATTTAAAGCGCCCGAAAAAGGAGTTGAGAGAGATTTTTAAAATTTTCGAAGAATATATCGACGGTTTAATCGACAAAAGAAAAAATTTTTCTATATTAGAAAAGTACGAGGTTAAAATAAGGTTCGTAGGAGAGTTAAATAGTCTACCCAGGCCTCTTTTGAGAGCAATGCACAAGGTGATGGAAAAAACTGCTAAATATCAAAAAAGAATATTGAATTTTCTAGTAGCTTATGGTGGGAAATCAGAATTAGTGAATGCTTTTAAAAAAGTGGCAGTAGAAGTGATAAAAAAAGGAAAAATAGAGATCAGAGAAAAAGATATAGAAAGAAATCTTTACGTCCCAACACCTTTAGATTTAATCATCAGAACTGGTGGCTATCAAAGATTGTCTAACTTTTTACTTTGGCAAGCGAGTTATGCCGAGATATACGTTACAAAAACTTTATGGCCGGATTTCTCTAAGAAAGAATTCATGAAAATTTTAAAATGG
>JANXDM010000048.1 GCA_025058615.1 Candidatus Pacearchaeota archaeon
GTTTTTGATTTCTTCTTCATCAAATTTTTCTATTTTAAAGCTCTGAAGTTCTTTTTCTAGCTCCTCGATTTGCCTCTGCAAAAAACTTTTTTGTCTTTCTTTTTCTTCCAAGATCGTTTGCTTTTTTTCTATTTCTATTTTTTTAATTTCGATGGCCCTCTGTTTTAATTCTATCTCTTTTATTTCTTGTTTCAATTTTTCTATTTCTGAAGTAATATATTTTATTCTTTCTTTTTTACTTTTGTCTTGTTCAGTTCTTGCTCCTTCTTCTAACTTTTCTATTTCTTCCAAAAGTCTTTTTTTTTCTGCAAGATTATCTTCTTTTTTTCTGATAGCATTTTCCAATTGTTCTTTTAAATTTTCTTTCTTTATCTCCAAAGTCGCTATTCTCGTCCTCAAATCGAGGATTTCGCTTCTGATTTTTTCAAGCGTCGCTCCGCTTTCTTTTTCTATCTGCTTTTCTATTTCTTGAATCTTTTCCTTATTTTTTTTGATCTGTTCTTTCAATTCTTCTATAGAGTTAATTGTATTCGTTAGAATTTCTTGCTGTTTTTTTAAGTCGTTATCTGCTTTTTGCATTTCTTTTTCTTTTTCTTGTATTTTTTTAAACAACAAAGAAAATTTGCTTCTTCTAATTTGTTTTTTCAAGAATTCATACCTAAGAGCTTGTTCCCTTTCTTTTTCAAGATTTTCCATGAAAAAAACTCTTTCTTTAAGGATTGTTCCGATTTCTTTTAATTTTTCTTCCACCTTTTCAAGTTCGTGAAAAGCCTTTTCTTTTCTTACTTCATAAATAGAAATCCCCGCTATTTCTTCTATAATTTTCCTTTTTTCTTCTGGTTTGGTCTTAACAAAAGATTCTATTTCTGCTTGCAAGATTATGTTAAAACCGTGCGGGTCTATTCCGGCTTCTGCTAACAACTCCAGCACTTCTTGCCTTGTTTTTGTTTCACCGTTTATTTTGTAAATGCTCGTACTATCTTTTCTTACAGTTCTAGAAATTTCTATCTCGTCCTTATCTATAGAAAAAGTCCTTTCAGAATTATCCAAGACTACTTTTACAGAAGCGGAATTTGCAGGTTTGTTTGTTTTCCCACCATTATAGATTAAATTAGAATGTCTAGAAGCACGCATGCTTTTTGAGCTTAACCTTCCAAAAACAAAACAAAGAGCATCTATTATGTTGCTTTTCCCTGATCCATTAGGACCGACAATAACATTTAGTTCTTTATCGAAAACTATCTCTGTAGGTTTTCCAAAGGATTTAAAACCATTGATAAAAATTTTTTTTATGTATGTCATATTCAATGATATAAAGGAAAGAGAATTATTTAAAATTTGTTTTTCTGCGGTTTTGCCTTTATACAATTAAAAAACTTATAAATATTTAAAAGAAATTCTTCCCTTTACTAAATTGACGCTTCTCTTTCTGAATTATTCGAAGATAGAGGTTCCTGCATCAGAAGCAAAACTTGTTTATATTCTTTGATTATTCTGATCTTCACCCAATTCTTGTGTTATATTCTTTTTGAATATTTTTACCCTTTAGGAGTATCTTTATACTTAAAACCTAAAATTAATCTATAATTATTTCCAACTTCACCAATACTCTCTTCATGCTTCGCTTGACTTTACACTTTTCACTTATTTAAAGCTTTAATTTGTAAACAAAATTATTATATAATCTTCTATTTTTTGTTCGTCA
>JANXDM010000049.1:0-450 GCA_025058615.1 Candidatus Pacearchaeota archaeon
TGTAAAGAAGCAGCAATGAACGTTTTGAGAAGATTCTTACCTAATTTGAAATTCAAAGAGAATGAGCCAATTCCGCAAGAAGTTTTAGAAAAGCTGAAAGTGACTGCCGAAGACTTCAAGGCTGCTTTGAAAGTTGTAAGGCCGAGCGCTATGCGTGAAGTTTTAGTCGAGTCGCCAAACATAAGGTGGCAAGACATAGGTGGATTAGAAAAAGCAAAACAAGAATTGCGGGAAGCGGTTGAATGGCCGCTGAAATATAGAGATAGTTTCAAAAGAATGGGAATAAAACCTCCAAAAGGAGTGCTACTTTATGGTCCTCCAGGAACAGGAAAGACATTGCTTGCTAAAGCAGTTGCAACAGAAAGCGAAGCTAACTTTATTCATGTAAAAGGACCTTCACTGTTGAGTATGTGGGTGGGTGAAAGCGAACGAGGAGTAAGAAAAGTTTTC
>JANXDM010000049.1:460-1200 GCA_025058615.1 Candidatus Pacearchaeota archaeon
TGTATTATATTTTTCGATGAAATCGATGCTTTGGCTCCCAGAAGAGGTATAGAAATAGGAACAAAAGTGACAGAAAGAGTATTGAACCAGTTGTTAGCGGAAATGGATGGACTAGAGGAGTTGAGCGACATAGTTGTAATAGGGGCAACGAATAGACCAGACATGTTGGATCCTGCACTGCTAAGGCCAGGACGTTTTGATAGAATGGTATTACTCACACCACCTAACAAAAAAGAAAGAGAAGAAATTTTCAAAATCCATACAAGAAATATGCCTCTAGCAAAAGATATTGATTTGGCTGTTCTTGCAGAAAAAACAGAAGGCTACACAGGAGCAGATATAGAAGCTGTTTGCAGAGAAGCAGCATTACTAGCATTAAGAGAAGATATAAATGCAAAACAAGTAAAAAAGAAACATTTCGAGGAAGCTTTGAAAAAAATAGGACCGAGCGTTACCCCAGAGGACGTGAAAGCTTACAAAGAAATGGAAACGCGCTACTTGAGAGCAGCAAAAGCCGCACTCGAACAAAGTTATGCCGGTTGATTTTTTATTTTGTCAAGACTTCACAACCATCGTCTGTTACTATTACTGTTTTTTCTGACTGTGATACGGGCATTCTTGTTTTTTCTATCAACTGTCGAAAATGGTGCAAACAGGAAGCTTCTTCCAAAAAACGTAAAGAAACTATAGCTCTCGTTCCGAATTTTTTTACTATCCATCTTTCAGAAAAAGGCAATTCT
>JANXDM010000004.1 GCA_025058615.1 Candidatus Pacearchaeota archaeon
GATTTGCATGCCATGTTCCTGTAAAGTTTCCCCAAAGCTGCAATGTGCTCAAGCGCATGTTGTCTGCACATTTCAGGCTGAAGTTTATAGTCCTGCTGCTGAAGAAAGAATTATTTACAGGAATTCCCAAAGTTACCAAAGGATTTGTCAAATCTATATGCAAGATTCTTGTCTCGCTCACATTCATATTTCCTCCTGTGTCGTTTGCATAAACCCTATAAGTATAGGTTCCTTGTGAAAGATTTACTTTTGTAGCATTACATATTGCCCATCTATCGTATCGTGTTATATTCATGCTTTCATTAACACCTTGCCATTCAAGAATGCAAGATGAAATGTTTGATTGCATGTCTGTAACATTTACTGCTATTGTAACATTTCCTATACTGATGTAAGAATTGTTTGCAGGCGTAGGACTTATGAATGTTATTACAGGCAAGGACGTGTCTACATGTAATGTATAGTTGCTTGGGGCAAAAGAGCATTGGCTTGCGTTGTCACAAGCATAACAATTCCATACATAAGTTCCTTCTGCAACCCGGATCTGAAATGTTACGGGTGTTTTGTTTTGCGGCGTTGTGTTTGTTTCATTTGCATTCCATGTTCCGGTAAAGTTGCCGTATAAAGTAACATTCACTAGTTGAAAGTCATCATAAGCTGTGCATGTGAAGTTAATAATTTGAGAATTGGAAATGTGATTGTTTGGTGGCGAATCTAAAGTAACAACTGGAAAATTATCTTGAATTTCTACAATTGTAAACCAAGATTCTGAAGAAGAAGTGTAATTTTGGTTTCCAGTCCAATTACAAAGCCATTGGAATTTGCCTCGCACCTCTAGGAGTTGTTGCAATATAAGTGGGTCATTTTCTTCAGCTATAAGTTTCATATTGTTGTCAGGATAAGTTGTATAAAGATATACAAAACCTGTTTCAGGAACGAGCAAATCACATTTTATTTCTGCGGTCTCTCCTGGTCTGTAAGTTCTGTTGTTTCTTGTTCCATTGAGATATAAAGCAATTTCTGAAGGAGCTTTTTCTATTGTGAAGATCCATGTGTCGCTCGAGTTCCATTGGTTGCTGGTATCTTCCGCATAACTTTTCCAGTAGTGAATTCCTGCAGGAAGCACAGAAGAAAAAACATAAATTCCGTTTGAATTGTTCATTGTATAATTTTGGGGTATTCCAGAAAAATTGCTTTCGAGCAGGACGGTGCTTACTCCATGATCGTCACGCCATTCTATAGAAAAATTAGAAAGTATTTGGGGTGAATAAATCTTTGGAACAGAAGTTGTGTTGTTGCTCCAATAAGGAGGGTTATCTCCTTGCCAAGAGCAACCTGCAAAAGAGCATGCATTACATTCTTCGAAATTGTTACATGCTTCACAACTGCCTTGATTATTCATGCAACGCCCTTCAAGCTGGCATCCAGCATAACTCATGTATTCACACCTTTCTTCCGGCATCACCTGCTTACAGTCGGGAGAACCAGAATTCATACATCGCCTCCCTCCCCATATACAATAAGGCCGAGCCCCAAGACAACCGCTTTCATTTCCATCCCAAACACTACAGTCAAATCTTCCAGAACACATTATAAAAGAAAAAGAACATTGTGAACACGAGTTGCACAATGATTTGTTGTTATCTGCGTTATGGCAGTTGAGTTCTCCTATACAAAAACCTCGGCCTTCTGCTTCTTGCGTTGTCTTGAAAATAAAAAATACAGATAAGACTAACACAAGCAACACAAAAGCACCAATTCCTACTTTTATCAAAGATTTTTTGTTCATCCTCTTTTGTAATTGTTTGATGATTTTTACATTTATAAGTTTTTTGTGTTATTTTTTATTTTTTATTTCTCAATTGTTGAAATTTTTTATTTTTAAGTGGTATCATTTTAAGAATTATAGAAAAGTTTTTAAAGGCATCATTCTTAAAAACAATGAAGAAAAATGAAAAAAAATTTAATAAAAAATACATCAAAATTAATTGTTCCTTTAGCTCTTTTCGCAACGACATTGATTGAAAGAGAAAAGGTTGGTTCAACTTTTGATAGTTTAGGTAATTTTTTAACCAATCTTTTTACGAACCAAGCTTGTGGTGCAGCTGCTTTTGAAGGACAAATACTTCCAAATCAAGGGATCTTGTTTTCATTCATAGAGTTATTGGGGGAATCGAGGATAGTTTGATAGGATGGGCAGATATTGGTAGTGATGGTTTTTATCGTTGTGAACTTTATGATTTGAATAGGGGAGATACAGTAAGACTTAAATTTAAAAATAATCGAGATTCTCCTTCGCTCGCAGAAATTCATTTTCCTGATGTTCGAGGAGGAATAATACCAATATTAAATTTTCCACCAACGATTCATTGCAGACGAAATTCTACTGAACCTCTTATTAATTTCACAACCTATAGGGTTGAGGATTTCTTTTTTAGAGCTAGAGCTCGTGGTCATATTTATGTTGTATGCTTTACAAAGAATAACCCAAATATTGTTGTGGACACAATTAATTTATCACCATCATATTATCAGCATGCGATGCATCTACACTTACAACTACTACCTGACCCTGATAGCGTAAAATTCATTTTTGTAAGGGATGGTGAAGATATAAATTATTGTTTAATAGACAGCATTCCGAGAGATGGTGGTTGGTTGGATGCAAGAAAAAATGGCGATGATGTAATAATGCTTAAAAAATTTTATGGTGAGCCTGGAGGAAGGTCTAATAATGTATATGACACTATTCACTTATACGGTATTTTAGTTATCAAACCACATGATATAGAAGTAAAAAGTGTAAATGCACCGCGGCAAGTTTCACAAGGTAAAATCTTTACAGCAAAAGTTCACGTAAAAAATAACAAATGGTTTAACGCACAAGTACCTTTAGTCTTGAATCTCTTTAATCCTTCAGGTGATAGTATCGAAACTGCTTTGAAAATAGACACTCTTGGACCTTTTGAACACAACATCTTAGACTTTGAAGTCAGTACAAGAAATTTGCCTCCCGGTAATTATAAAATTGTTGCCATCGCTAGAGCTAACAATGATCAAAACACTAGTAATGATACTGCTTCGACTCAGATAGAAATTGTTCCAGGACCACCACCCGGCTGGCAAGAAAGAAGTAATGTCCCTCCTGGTCCTAAAAACAAAAAATGTAAAGAAGGAACAGATGCTTGCTCAGATGCTTATTATAATATCCACTTGTTTAAAGGAGGGACTCTCGAGTATTATGTTTATGATCCAAATCAAAATATTTGGATCCAAAGAACAGATTTGCCAGCCGGAAAAAGAGGAAAAGCAAAAAAAGGTTCTTCTATAATATACGCTGATGGCAAAATTTACTTTAAACACGGCAACAGTGAAGAATTCTATCGAAAAGACACAGCTATCGGAGCCCCGTGGGAATCTCTTGCTAGCTTTACATTTAATAATAAAAATGTTAAAGTTAAAGATGGGACTGACTTAGTTTGGGATGGTAGAGATACTCTTTTTATGACTTGTGGTAATATTAGCTATAATAAAAAAGCAATTGTTGCGAAATATGACATTAAAAGCAATAGTTGGACATATGAATTTTTTCCTTTTGTTGATAAGTTCAAAGGGGGAACTTCGATGGCGTTTTCCCCTATAGATAGTTCAATTTGGCTTGTACCAGGAAAAACGCGATCGATATATAGACGTACACGTGAAGGAACATGGGAAAAAGTTGTAGATATTCCTGATGTACCAGAAAAAAAACCAAAAAGTATAGCCTGGCTTGATTCTTCTATTTATGTAGCAGTAGGAGGAAAGGAGGGAAGGAACTTTGTTCGATATAATCTTGCCACAAACAACTGGGAGCTGTTGCAATCATTCCCATCAATAAAGGGGAAACAACCAAAGCGTCCTGTTCTTGTATCGACTGAAGAAGAGATTTATGGTTTGGGAGGAAATAATACAAATAATTTTTTTGTATATAATCCACCACCATTGTTGAGCTTTAGCTGTCTGGAAAACAAAATCGAAAAAATAAAAAACAACAAAGAAGAAACAATAATCGTAAAGAGCAATGACTATGACAGCTATGTTATCTCTGGGAAAATACCTTGTAATGGTTATATTTACGATATAACTGGAAAAAAAGTTGGTGAAGTTAACAAGGGAGTTCTTAATATAAGCAATTTAAGACCAGGTATCTATTATTTACAAACGAAGGATGATAGAAAAGAAAAAATTAAGAGTTACAAAATTGTAGTAAAATAACTTTACTTTTCTTGAAATTCTTCATTTTTTTGTTCACTTCTTTTTGCAGCATAGGAGGAAGTTTTTCGAATTGTTGCAACGACCAAAACTTTAAATTCCATTCATAATCAGAGTTCTGGTTTATTTTTTCTAAAATTTTTTCTCTTTCCTCTTTTGTCATTTCATTCCAAAATTTTTCTACTTCGGCACATATTTTCATGGAGCAAATAGAAGAAATAAAAAAAATTCTAAAGAATGAAAATCAATAGTAACTTTTTAGTAGTAAAAAACGAAAAATTTTTAAATGCTTTTAGCTTTGAATTTTCATGAAAGAAAAATATAGCATAATAGCAATCCCAGAGCTTAGAAATTCCCAAGATCTAGAAGACCGTTGTGAAGGTGTTTTCCCTAAAGTAAATAAAGATTTGCTTGTTATTCTAGGGACTTTAGTTTATCCATATTTCCTTTTTGGCAAAGAAGAAGAAAAATATGGTTACTCCTCTACCAAAGAAAATTTGGATCGTACGATGAACATCTTTAATTATTATTTGAATGAACAACTTCAAAAAAAAAGACTGAAAAATTTTCCCCAATTTATAAAAGAAACAAAAGACGGGGTTTTGAGAATAGATAGAGATAAATTATCAAAAGCTGTAGAAACTTTAAACGACATTATAGAAAAAACTGAAAAGGAAGTAAAGGAGGAATATAAGAGAATAGCAGACAAGCTTGAGAAAATGAAGACTCCTTACTTTATAGTTCCGAGTGTCTTTGATTTTGAACCTCTCTTGAGAGAATATTTCAAAGATAAAATTTTGCACAAAGAAGTCAAAAATTTAGAAGGCATTCTAATTAGTGGTTTTGGGGGTTCTCCGTATATTCCTCAAATACCTTTGCTTTTGGAAGGACCTTATCTCTTTAAAGAAGATGCTCATGTGAATGGAGGGAAAATTGAAGTTAATTACTCTGAAGCAATAGACTTTTTTAACCAAATCGAGCAACCAGATTTGGTCTTTACTTTTTGGCCTCCTTTTGGTTTTTCCGATGAAATAGAAGAATCTCTTGGAAATAAAAAATCTGTAGGAAGTCCTGGATTGTGTGTTGTTTTAGAAAATGCAAACCCAGATCTTTGGATTGTAGGAAGAGGATTCGAAAGGGATGTTAAATACAAGCAAATTGGAGGAACATATATTGTTTCTGGCGCTCCACAAGACGTGATTCATGTTCTTTATGATCTTGATGATAGAAATGCAGAAATTAACTTTTATGTTGATAAGAAGCTAGTAATGCACGCAAAAACCAGCGATACAAGCCTAATGAAAGAAATATTTTTTTAGATTTTTTGTGTTTTCCTTTTTTTCAAAACAGATAGCTTTTAGCTTTTTGAAGTTCATTGCTTTACTTGTTTTGATTAAATTCTTCAAAATCTTTTTATATCTTAAATCTTTTACGTGTTTATGAATTATGTTTTGCAAAGCGGAAAAAAATTAAGCGAGAAAAAATTTTGTTCTTACATCGAGAGAAAAGTTTTCAAGACAATTAGAAAATATAAACTCATAGAAAGAAAGGACAAAATAGCTGTTGCATGCTCCGGTGGAAAAGATAGCAATACTACTTTGTTTTTGTTGAACAAGTTTGCTTTGCAGAACAACATCCCAAGACCAGAAGCGCTTGCAATAGAAGAAGCAAAATTCAGAAAAAAATTACTTTTTGAATTAAAAAGATTCTGCGATTCTTTAGGTATAGAGTTGCATGTTTTCTCCTTCAAGAAAGAATTTGGCTTTTTTCTTGATCAAAAGCTTAGAAAAATAAAAAGTCTTGGTTTTAGCAATTGTTATGTTTGCAGTATCTTGAAAAGATACCTACTAAACAAAAAAGCGCGAGAATTAGGATTTACAAAAGTCGCTACAGGCCACTCATTGGATGATGCTGCGGAAAATTTTTTACTCAACTTGTTAAAAGGTAATGCAGAACTTCTTGCAAAAGAAGGTCCTCTTGCAGGAGTTAGGAGCCATCCTTTTTTTGTACAAAGAATAAAACCTCTCTATTTTTGTTCAACAAAAGAAATAATCCATTATTCAAAAATAAAAAAAATCCCTGCCAGTTTAAAAGTTTGTCCTTTGAGAACGCTAACCATTAGAGTAGAGGTAAGAAAATGGTTGGAAAAAATGGAGAAAAAGCATCAAGGAGTAAAAAATGCCATTGTTAATTGCATGTTAAAAATTTTACCTTTTTTGAAACAAACCTATAGTGATTCTGAAATTCTCGAGTGCAAAAAATGCGGCGAGCCTTCTGCTTCAGGGCAATGTAAGGCTTGCTTTTTATTAGAAAAGTTACTTTAAAGTTCCTTCGGGTTTTTTGGAAAGATTTCAATTTCTCCAAATGGTTCTTTTTGTTCTAACCATATCCGTTTTTGATTATCGAGAAAAACCAGAGGAACGAACGTCATAATTTTTTCTTCCCTACTTTTAGTCGAGAGCAATTCAGAAAATAGAATCTTTTCTTTTTTTTCTTTGTAAAAAAGATGCTTCAACATAGACCAAATTTCTTTTATTTTTTTTGGTATGTTCAACATTGGTTTTGGAAGAACGTTTTCTAACTGTTTTCTCGCTCTTGCAAGCCATAGCTTTCTTTTTATTCTTCTTTGTTCTGTGTTTATTGCGCGTTCGAGTGCTTGCATCAATTCTTGTAAACTTATTTTTCTTGCCCGAGGAAAAGGAGTCTTCGGTATTAAGAACTCTTCTTCCAAAGTATCAGGTGTGATTATTTGTTGTGGTTTTGCCAACTCAATCTTTTTTTCTTCTTTTTCTTTTGTACTCTTTATACTTTCTAAGAGAATTTCAGATTTCATTCTTAACAGAATTGCTGCCGCAAGCAAAACCTTGGATGTTATGAAAAAATTCTGTTCTTCCAATTTTCTTATTTGGTCTAGAAACCTATTTGCAAGCGTAATGATGTCTATGTCCCAAGGATCGAGTTGTTCCGTCCTTACAAGCTCATATATTATAGATTGCCAGCTCGGCTCTCTCGAGATTAATAAATCGTAAAGTTGCTCTTGCGTTATTTTTTCTTGAACCATGAACAAAAAAAGATAATCGCTTTTTAAAATTTTTAAATTTTTTAAAATCTTTAATTTTTCTTAATAATACGAAAACCAGGAGTACAAATAAAAAATTTTATTTTTAAACTTTTTATAGTTACTACTTTAAAATTTAGACAAAAACGAAAAATTTATAAATCCCAGATTACTCGTTTTTTTACACCTCTTTTTCCCCAGGAGAGGTCGATGCAAATCTCTTTGACTTGCTAAGGCCTCTCCCAGGGTTTTCTAATCATTTTTTTGTTGTATATTCTGTATAGTAGCATTTCCCGCAGAATAATCTGTCTTTGTGCTCTGCAAGAAAAATTCCAGGACCACACCTCGGACAAAACCTAGGCTTTTTGCCTTGGATATATTTTTTCCATCTTTCGCTACTTTTCTTGTTTTTTTTCTTTCTTTTCCCTTTTCTTACTCTTGTTTCTTCCTTCTCTTTAGGCATTTTTTTGTTTTTCTTTTTTATTTTTTTCGAATTTTTTCAAGGATTCTTGCGAATCGTAAACGTAAGCTATTATTTTTGATTCCTGTTTTCCAAATTGCTGGTAAATATGTTTTACAACAATTAGTTCTTTTGGTTTTTCTAGCAGAGAAGAAAGTTGCTCACGAATTTCTTCTTTTGTTGGTGTAATCTCTTTTTCTGCTTTTGCCAAAATTTCAGTTCTTTCTACTAACGGCTTGTATTCTTTTTTTTCTATTGTTATTTTCATGTTTTTATTGCGTAATCACCCGGCTGCTTTATTTTTAATTTTTGTGCTATCTCACTTTTTTCCGTGTCAAAAATAATCATTCTTCCTTTCCAGCTCTCTGTGAATTCTGTTCCTTCGCATAAAGGACATTTCTCTTTTTCTGTGATTATTTTGCATTTTTTACATGCTTTTTCCTTTTTCATTTTTCTTTCTTTTCTTTCGCTTTTGTTTCAGCTTTGGCTGTTTTTTCTGCTTGGATTTTTGATTTGCGTTTTTCTTCTTCTATCCATTCTATTTTTCCCAAACCTATTTGTCTCATTGTGAGTCCTATTTTTGGGGGCAATACTTTATAACTTATTGCTATTATCCTTGCCAAGCATAAATCTCCTTTTTTTAAGCTTCTTTTTGAGTTTCTTCCTATTAAAGCATTGCTTTTGGAAAAGGATACAAAATCGTCCATTGTTTGGCTTATGTGTATCATTGCTTCTGTTACCCCGATGTTTATAAAAGCTCCAAAGTTTGTTATTTTTGTTACTTCTCCAAAAACAAGCTCGTGAAGCAAAGGTTTGAATACGAGCAAGCTAAAAGTCGAATCATAATAAGCAGCTGGATCTTCCGGAATCAAGATTCCTTCTCCGACCCGAGAAACATCAAGAACTTTTATGACAAAACCAAGTTCTTCGTCAACGTAGTTTTGGAATTGCTTTTCTAGCTGTTTTTTTATAGCTTCTTTTGGTTGTAGCGAAAATAATTCTGGTTCTACACGAACGTAGTCATCTATTTCTAAGATATAAAACATTTTAAAAATAAATAATACGATTTTTTCTTGCTTTTTAAATTTTTTTAATTTTTGCTTTACAGAACTCTTTTGTATTCTGCCAGGATTTCTTCTAATTTTTCTATGCATTTGTCACAAAGTTTTTACCTTCACGACGCATCACGCTTTTTTGGTTGAAAAGATCACTTGTAAAGCACATAATAATTTTTCAAAGTTGACTCTAGATTTTAATATTCCTCGACAATCAACTTTTTTTGTCTTACTATAATGACTTTTTTGTTTTGTGCTTTCAATTTTTTCTTTAATTCTGAATCCATCGTTGCTACAACAACATCATTTTCTTTGGAAAAATCTAGAATTGCTTCGTCAACATTTTTTTTTGTTTTTAAGTATTTCGCTTCCCCTTTTTTCACCCATTTTTTTATTATTTCCATTGCAAGAATCGCTGCTTCTCTGTCTTGCAATTTCTTTTTTTTGTTTTTGCTTATTCTTTCTAGTTCTACAATTACTTTATCCAAGATGATAAATTTGTAGCCGAGAGTTTCTAGATTGTGAAACAATTTGTATTTTGCGGCGTAAACCAAAAAATTTGTGTCGAAAATTAGTGATGGCATTTTTTTATTTTTTTTGTAAAAATTATTCCTGTTTTGTTGATTCCGAACCAATCTTTGATTTTTGCACTTTCTTTGAACCCGTTCTTGATATAGAATTTTTTTCCTGAAACATCTTTGTTTTCAAGATCCACGCACAAAAGATAATACCCTTTTGGTAGTTTCTTTTCAGCTTTTTTCAATAAAATAGTTCCTATTTTTTTTCTTCTGTATTTTTTGTCTACCACAAAAAAATAAATCCACGCTTTTGGTTTATCGAGAACCTTAACTATTATTGCTCCTAGTAATTTCTTGTCTAGGAAGGCTCCAAAACAAATACCATTTTTTATAGCTCCTTTGATGAATTTTCTTGTGAGCCACAGCTCTCCTTCGAAGGCTTGCACCCCTAACGAGTATACTTTTTCTGCGTCTCTTTCTTTGATCTTTTTTATTACTAATTTTTTTATTACTAATTCATCCAGTTTCGTCTTGCTTGTTTTCATTTTTTGAAAATTCGTTCCTGGGCAAATTAAAATAATCGTAGAATTTTTCAGTCAGACTTAATTCTAAAGTTCTGCCTAATTTTTTTCCTCGTACAAGACCAGCAATCATCAAATGCTTTATATGCTCGTAAGCTTTGTTTCCCCTTATCTTTACAACCACGCTTTGCTTTATCGGCTGCTTATAGGCTATTATTGCCAAAGTTTCTTGTTCTGCTTTACTGAATTCAGCTTTTCCTGTTGCAAGTTTATTCATCAAATAATGGAATTCTGGCTCGACATCCATTTTGTAATATTCTTCCTCTTTGTCTTTTTCACTAAATTTTTGTTTCACTATACAGATTGAAGAATCAATATTCTTGTATTTTTCTTCGAGCTTTGAAAGCAATTCTCTTATAGTTATAGGGTTTATTCCAGTAATTTTCGTTAGCTCTCCTATAGACATAAACTTTGCAGAAAGAAAAAGAACTGCTTCTATTTTTTTCATCAATTCTTTTTCTTTTGTTTCTTCCATAGTCTTTCTTCTTTTTTAAAGCTTTAATAAATTTATCACTTTCACTTAGCTTTTTTTCCAAATAAATAAGCGATAAGTACCGCAATTATTGTTACAAAGATAGCTATTAATAAAAGCCAAAAATGGTTTTTTCCACCTTTTTCTATGACTGGCTTCATAACAGCCTGAACCCAATTATTCCATTGAAGTGCTGCAACAAATCCAAACGCAGAAACTACAAGCGTTGCTATTTTTTCTTTTATATGTTCCTTTAGTTCTTTTGCTTTTTCTTTTATTTTTTCTTTTATTTCTTCCCTATTTTTCATTTTCATTTGCTTTGCTTATTTTGGCTTTTCTACGGCAAAACGCAAAATCGCTCCTATACCCCCAAGGTTTTTGAATTGAATTCCTTCTTGTGTTTCTTCCGACACTAGTTCTACTTTCGCTCCTGTTAGAGAAGCTTTTTCTTTCAATTCTTGTTGTAATTTTTTATCTGTGTTTGTTGATAAAATTAAAATTTCTACTGCACCAACTTCTAACGCCTTTTTTACATGTTCTAGGCCATAGGCAGCATACATCTTGTTCTTGCTAAGCATACTGAAAAATTTGTTCAACAATTGTTTTTCTTTCATTATTTCTTCTTGCTGTAATACATCTTGGCTCGCATGTACAAGCTCTTCCAAACCTTGTTCGTTAGTATAACTGACGTCTTTTATTGCTATGATTTTCCTTTTCAAATCAGAGACCAAGTCCCCTTCTTTTAACCATTCTTCTTTTGTTGGGCCCGGTCCTCCCAAAAGCAAGCCTTTGAGTCTTGGTCTTTCGAAAAAAAGTTCTTTTACATGTTCTGAAATACGTCTGTAAAATTCTTTTGCCATTTCTTCGGTTAACCTATCAAATCGCGCTGCAGAAGAGCCACCTGTTTTGAATTTTCCAGGAACTCCGGAAGTCAAGTGTTTTAATTTTATTATGCTTTTCCCTTCGAGAAGCCCTATTGTAGCTTCTCTTCTATCGAGCACTATCAGACCATAAACATCTTTTGCTTCGAGCATTTCTTTTAAAGGATCAAGAACAAAGACCTGGTCGCATCTGTAAAGTTTTGTCTTCAAAGGTTGTGGCGGTTCTATTACCCATAACCTTATATCACTTTCTCCTTCTTTCTTACTTATATTTCCACAGAAAATAGCAAGACCGTTCTTTGGTAATTCTTTATAAAGTTTGAGATGTCTTATTATTCTTTCTAACGCATCTATCACATTTGTTCTTGTTGTTTTGCTTTTTATGTTTTGTGCAGTACTTTGCTCTGCAATTACTTGGGAAGCAAGTTGACTCAAACTAGATCCTGCAGAAGCATAAATAGTTATTAGTTCAGTGTGTCTTCCTTTATAACTTTCTAATTCCTCGATTAGTTCCTTTAGTTTTTGCTTTTTTTCTTCTTCCATTTGGTCATACAAAAAAAACTTCGAAATTTCCTTTTCCTATTTCTCGCGCAGCTGTTACGGCTTTCAGATCTTGCAACATTTTTTCTTTTTCTAACACATCGTAATCTTCTTCTTTTATCTTTAGAATTATTTCAGTTCTTAGTGATTTGTTGGCTCTTGCTTTTTCTCTTCTTACTCTTTCCAAAATTTTCAAGAAGGTTCTGCCTGCTTTCAAGATTTCTTCTTCTTTTTTTCCTATTTTCTTGTATTTTGGCCATTCTGCCAGATGTACAGATTTGCTTTTTTCTTGTTCTTTGAAGTAATTTTGCCAAATATATTCTGTCATGTGCGGCAATATCGGAGCAAGCATTTTGAGAAGAGAAACAAAAGTTTCGTAAAGAACATAACGTGCAGAATTTTTTTCTTCTTCCTTTCCTTGATAAAGTCTAAACTTGAGTATTTCTATGAAGTTATCACAAAAAGAATGCCAGAAAAATTTTTCCAAAAGAAGTTTCGCAGCAGTATAATCATATTTTTCCATGGCATCAGTAACTTTTTTTATTAATTCGTTTGTTTCTAAGAGGATAAATTTATCAAATCCTTGTAATTCTTTCTTTTTCGGTTTTTCTTTTGCATGAATTTTCAAAAATTGGAAAGCGTTCCATAACTTGATTAGCAATTTTTTTGCTGCTATAAATTCTCGTTCAGAAAACCACAAATCCTCACCTAGTTTTGCGCTTGCTGCCCAGAAATGCAACGCATCGGAACAATATTTTTCTATTATTTTTTCTGGTTCTATTATGTTTCCTTTGCTTTTGGACATTTTCTTTCCTTTTTCGTCCAAGCACCAGCCGCTGATCATTATGTTATACCACGGAATATTTTTGTGAGCAAACCAAGATCTTACTATTGTATTGAAAGCCCAAAAACTTATAATGTCATGTGCCTGCGGCCTTAAATCGAGTGGAAGCAATTTTTTTGCAATTTTCTTGTTTTTTTCTGCAACCAAATCTTTTACTATTTCAGGGGTTAAACTAGAAGTTGCCCAAGTGTCCATCACGTCTTTTTCTGGCACGAATTTGTTATATTTGCACTTAGGACATTTCTTTGTGGGGGCTTCATCTTTTGAGGGATCGACAGGAAGCTGCTTTTCTTTTGCCAAAATTACTGTTTCACATCTCTTACAATACCAGACTGGAAAAGGTACACCAAAATAACGTTGCCTAGAAATGCACCAGTCCCATTGCAATCCCTTTACCCAATTTTCATAACGAGAAAACATATGTGCAGGAAACCATTTGACCTTTTTTCCTAACTCTAAAAATTTTTCTTTCAAATCAAGGTATTTTATAAACCATTGTTTTGTGACTAAAAATTCTATTTTTGTTCCACAACGTTCGTGAACATTTACCGTGTGTTTTATCTTTCTTGTTTGTACTAATTTACCTTCTTTTTTCAGGTCCTCTATTATTGCTTTCCTTGCTTCTTCTATAGACATTCCTGAATATTTTCCTGCGAGGTTTCCAAGTTTACCCTCCTCGTCTATGATTTTCTTGTAAGGTAGACCGTATGCTTTCCACCATTCTATATCTGTCGTATCACCAAAAGTGCAACACATTACTATTCCTGTCCCTTTGTTTATGTCCACGCGTCTGTCTTCAAGAATAGGAACAAAATGATTGTAAATAGGAACTATCGCACGATTGTGCTTTAATTTTTTGTATCTTTCATCTTGTGGATTATAAAATACAGCAACACATGCTCCTAGCATTTCCGGCCGTGTTGTAGAAACAACAAAAGATTCCATCTTTTCTGTTTCGAAAATTATGTCACAAAAGAAAGTTTCTTCTTCTTTGTCTTGTAGTTCTACTTGGGCAACTGCTGTTTTGCATTCTGGACACCACATTATCGGAGCTTCCTTTCTATAGGAACGGCCTTTTTTGAAAAGTTCTATGAAGCTATACTGGGAAATTCTTTTGCATCTTTCATCTATTGTTCTATAAAGAAGAGAAAAGTCGGCGCTGAGTGCTATTTTTTTCCATACCTCTATCCATCTTTTTTCTATTTTTTCTGACTCTTCGAAGCATATTTTTTTGAATTTTTCTATTCCTATTTCTTTTGCTTTTTTTCCTAACTTCCTTTCTATGTATCTTTCTGTCGGCAATCCGTTATCATCAAAGCCAAAAGGATAAAGAACGTTATAACCTTGCATTCTCTTGTATCTTGCAATTATGTCTTGATGTATGTAGCTCATTGCGTGGCCTATGTGGAGTTCTCCAGAAACTGTCGGTGGTGGAGTGTCTATAGAAAAAATCTTTTTTTTGGATTTTTCATCAAAAGAAAAAATTTTTTCGCTTTCCCAAAATTCTTGCACTTCTTTCTCGATGGCATGCAAATCAAGTCCTTCTTTCATTACCAGATTAAAGAGAATATTCTTTTAAATTTTTTTATAAAAACAAAAAATATTTAAAGCTTGGAATTTTTTTTATAAAAACAAAAAATATTTAAAGCTTGAAAATCTCTTGAGAACAATGAAGAAAAAAAGAGGAAAAAAAAGTAAAGCTTCCGGCCATATAAGTTTTGAAGATCGACTTAAGAAACCTGTTACAGAAGTACACAAAGAAAAAATAATTTTGCTTTTATTTCTTTTGTTTGTGGTTCTTGCTTTGATAATAATGTTCAAACAACCATTGGAGCAGGAACAAATTGTGGGAAGAGCGGTTTCTGGACTAGAATTAGAAAAAACAAAATTTGATGCAGGAGAAAACTTACAAGGAAAAATAACCCTTGCATTGCATCCTGAAGATATTTTGCCCCAAAATACAACATTACTAATAACAATTTTAACAAACGCTTCTAAGTGCCCTACAAGATATGTGTGTGCAGATGGAAGCACTGTTCCTTGGTATGTTTTCAATTTAACAACACAACAATGCCAGCTCGCAAGAATTGATCCTGAAGGAGATTGTTGCATCCGCCAAGGAGCTAATTGTAAAGAAGGAATTTTGAACAAAAATTTTAATCCTAACCCTACAGACCCAAGCAAGGTAGAAAGATGGGTAAAGCTTTTTTCACCTTCGCCTTCTTCTTTCGATTTAGGTGCGGTAGGAACAGAAGAAGTTGTGGTTGGAGCTGACGAGGAAGGAAATCCTATTTTTTCTTCTGCTGTATTTTTAGATACTTCTTTGCAGCTTGCTGATTTTGCATCTGGAAGAATAATCTTGAACCAAAATATCGCTCCTAGAAATTTCAAAATTTCTGATCTTGGGCCTCCAACAGTTCCTCCACCACAACAACCACAACAGTATTGTGATGATTCTGATAGAGGAAGAAACTATACTTCAAGAGGAACATGCAAGGACCCGGATGGAATTTATAATGATGGTTGTACTGGTTTTAAATTTGTGTATCTGATAGAATGGTTCTGTAACACTACAACGAACAAATGCCAGCCTGAAATAATGTTTTGTCCCCATGGATGTGTAGATGGGAGATGTCTTTCTTCACCTCCTCAGGTACAGGTACCTCCTCCTCAGGTAGTACCTTGTGATGATTCGGATGGAGGAAGAAATTATACTTCAAGAGGAACATGCAAGGACCCGGATGGAATTTATAATGATACCTGTGAAGGTCTACCAACGAGCACTCACCCTTTTTTAAGAGAATGGTTCTGTAACACTACAACGAACAAATGCCAATATGAAATAATTTCTTGTCTGTATGGATGTGTAGATGGGAGATGTCTTTCTTCACCTCCTCAGGTATCTCATCCTCAGGTAGTAACTGGTGCAGCAATCACGGGTCAAGCAATTCAATCACATATTATACCTTATCAATCTTTAAAATGGGCTGTGGCATGGCAAGATGTTCTCGGAGAAGGAAAAAATTGTGCTTTTGAGGTTATTGTCAGAAGTAATAATAGAAGCTTGCATTATTATTACAAATTAAACAATGTATGCAGCAAACCATCTGATAATACAACAGATAAATACATAGAACTTGCTCCTCCAACAGCTACTCAAGATCCGTATGATCCGCTTTCTGTTTACTGGAAAATAGAATCTAGAGATCTTTATTCAGATTGGAAAAGCAAATTCGGAGCACAAGAAAATGATGTTCTTGTTGAAATTCAGCTTGTTTCGCATGCAAAAAAAGTTGATACTACATACTATAATCAAAGAGTTTGGTGGGATTATATAAAACTGAACAAGTATGGCTATACAGAACCTTCAGACAGTTGTATTGCAAGAGGTAAAAAATGTTGTGCTAAAGAAACAGGTTTTGGAAATTATTTCGGTGATCAATTGAAATGCCCGACAGAACTTGGAGAGACAGAATGTTGGTCTTCCTGTACTGATTTTGCCCACTTGACGCTTACACAATTCATTCGCAGTTCCGATGCAAGGACAAAGTACAATACAACAGAAGGAGAATGTCAATTTGTTAAAGACGGGCAAGTAATTAGCTTGAACGATTATTGTTATCCAGGTTATGCCGGAAGAGGTTATACCGCTTGCCTAAATACAGGAAGCAATGCTCCAATAAATTGCAGAAATTGGGACAACACTTATACCTTATTTTTGAATAATCTTGCTCTTAAAGCTCCGAATCAGAGCGGTTCTTATATTTTGAAAGCAGAATTTTTCTATACTAATCAGATTGGAGAGACAATAGAAATATTTTCACGATCATTGGGCTTCATAGTAGGTGATGTTATTTTTGGTGGAGGAGGAGCTGTAGAAAATTGGGAATGCTCTCCTTGGAGTTCTTGCATAAATGGTATACAATTTACCAATTGCACTGAGATACAAACAGGAAGGCGTGAAGTAAAAAATAGAACATGCTGTTGGGCATGTAGCGAGTGGCAGCCTGCAGAATGCCCTGAAAATAGAACACAAACAAGAACATGTATATTGAGCATGATAGATGAATGTCCTATACAAAGTGCAGAGAAACCAAACGAAATGCAAAGTTGCGAACCTTCTTTACAGCCTTGCACAGAAGAAGACTGGCGATGTGTAGATGATGCCAAATGCATAAATGGAATAAGAAGAAGGATGTGTGAAAAGATAAGGCCATGTGATGAGGCAACAGGGTATGTTCCGGACACAGAAATAGAATGCAGAAAAGGATTTAGAATAGGTGGTTTGACAATTTACATAGTAATTGTTGCTGTAGCTGCTGCTGTTGCAATCCTTTTACTTCTAAAAATTCTAAAAAAGCCAACAAAAAAACAAGAAAAAAAAGCGAGGTATCCTGAAGTTGTTTCTTACATAAAAGAGGCCCTTGCAGCAGGAGCTTCCAGGAAAGAAATAGAAACAAAGCTTCTCGAGGCAGGATGGCCTAAAGACATAATTGATGAAAGTTTTGGAGCTGCCGGTTTCTCCGTATAAGAGAAAACCATTACCTTTATAAATTAAAACAGGTTTAAATATTTAAATAAAATTAAATAAAATAATAAAAAATGAAAAAGATAATTATTTTTACCTTTCTCTTAAGCTTGGCCTTACTTCTGGGAGGATGCAAATTTCCTTTTAGACAAGATGCACAAGACATAAAAGAATGCATTCTCGATACAGACTGTGTCAAAGTGCAAGTTACTTGTTGTCCTTGCAGCGCGGGGGGAAAAGAAGAATGTGTGAGTGCGGCGGCAAAGCCCGTATATGATAAGATTCTTTCAGAGTGCTCTCCTAATGTGATATGCCCACAAGTCTATAATTGCAAAATACAAAAGTGTGTTTGCAAGAGAAATAGATGCAGAGCAATTATAGAATGAAAAATGAATTTAAAACTAAAACCAAGCTTGAGAGAGAAAAGGCATTATCTTTTGATAAAAGTCAATTCTGAAAAAGATTTGGATGAAAAAGAAATAAAAGAAAAAATAAAAAAAGCGATTTTTGAATTCATTGGCATTCTTGGTTATGCAAATGCAGGCCCAATTTTTATAGATATAGAAGATGAAAATTTAAAAAAAGAAATGAAAAGTAAGAAAATGATTGTTCTTAGCGTTACTACAAAATTTGTCAAGCATGTAAAAGCAGCTCTTATTCTTTCCAAAGAAAAAAATTTTAGTCTAGATTGTATTCGTGTTTCCGGGACTCTAAAAAAAATCAAAGATTTTATAAAAGAGATGAAAGATTAAATGACTTCTAAATAAATTTTGAAAGTATAAGTTTTTCTAAACTTTTTTCTCAGAATTGTAACCAACTTCTTTCAAGCGTTCTTTTCATTTTTTAGTTTTCAAATCCTTCCTACCCTATATATTGTTCTGTGTCAATACCTTCATAATTCCAACTTTAAGTTATTCTTCTTTAGAAATTTACAAACGAAACAAGACACTTCAAACATGGGAAAAAAGCAAAATCATCTAAAAGAGTCTCTTAATTTCTTAACAGAGATTATGAGACATCATAGTAAGGAGTGAGGCTTTTAGTAGGCGCGTGCTGAACTCCTCGTTGCCTTGGAGCTTACACACCGCCTCTATCAACGTCCTCTTCTTGGACGGCCTTAGTTGCCTATTTTCGCGGGCTGCTTCGCACTTAGATGCTTTCAGTGCTTATCAGCCAGAGCGTAGCTGCTCGGCGTACCCTGTAAGGATAGCCGATTGACCAGAGGCTCCCGAAGCCCGTTCCTCTCGTACTAAGGCTTCGTTCCACTCAGGCAACAACACGCCCAGTAGATATCAAACATACTGTCTCACGACGTATTGAACCCAGCTAACGATCCCTTTTAACGCGTGAACCCCGGTACCCTTGGCTGCTTCTGCACAGCCAGGATAGGAAGAGCCGACAGCGAAGTACCAAACCGCGCCGTCAATATGGACTATCGGGCGCGACCAGCCTGTTATCCTTGGGGTACCTTTTCTGCTATCTCCAGGCCCCATCAAAAGGCCATGGAGGTTCGCTGAGCCCCGCTTTCGCGTCTGCGTCTCTTTCTATTCGAGACACAGTCAGGCGAGCTTTTGCCTCTGCACTCAACGCTCTGTTTCCGACAGAGCTGAGCTCACCTTTGGGCCCTACCGATATCTTTTCGGCAGGTGCCGCCCCAGCCAAACTGCCCGCCAGCCGGTGTCCTCTCTCTTTCGAGAGAGTAAGTGTTTTCTTGTTTGATAACTGGTGTTACACTTTCGATCCGCTACGCCAAAGCTTCGCATCATCTCTCCCAGTTACTCTATGTACCAAACAAGAAAACACAACGACAAGCTGCAGTAAAGGTCCACAAGGTCTTCGCTTCCCACTGGGCGTCCCTGGCCTTTGCACCAGGAAGGAGGGTTCGGAAGTTCGCCAGCAGGGACAGTGGCAACCTCGTTAAGCCATTCATGCAAGTCGCCATTCAGACGACAAGGTATTACGCTACCTTAAGACCCTCAGAGTTAGGGCCGCCGTTTGATGGGCCTTAGCTCCCTTGAAAGGGAGTTTGAGACACCACCACTGGGCAGACCTCACCGAGTGTACGAAGCCTTTCGGCTTTGCACTCGGCTACGTTTTTGATAAACAGTCGGGCCACCCTTGTCACTGCGACCTACAGATGCTCTTTTAAAAAAGAACATCCGTAGGCATCCCTTCTCCCGAAGTTACGGGACCAATTTGCCGAGTTCCCTTGCTGGCTTTAGGCTTTCAGGTCTTGGCCTTCTCAGCCAGAGCACAAGTGCATGTTCTAGGTACGGGTATCCAATTACTCATTAACTAACTTTTTACGAGCTCCAAGAATCGGCAAGCTTTCGCCTCTACAATTCAGCCACTTCTCGTCATTACGACCCTCCATGGCTTTCTTGTAGAGGACGTCCTTGCGGAGACGTCTTGCCTATCTCGAAGCAAATTAGTTAATTCATAGTAATTGGATAGCGCAGGAATATTAACCTGCTCTTCCGTTCCTGTGCCTCGGTTAAGGGCACGGTTAGGTCCCGGCTAACCCTCGGCTGATCGACATTGCCGAGGAACCCTTGCTCTTCCGACCCTCTCGGTTCTCACGAGAGTTAGATCCTACTAGCGCCAGGATTCTCATTGCTGTTCGGTCCACACTTTCTTTCGAAAGTGCTTCTACCCAAACAGCACGCCTGCCTACCTGAATTCCTCAAAGAGGAACCACTATGGTCTCGGTAGCTGGCTTAGCCCCGTCAATTTTCAGTGCTTCCATCCTCGATGGGTGAGCTGTTACGCTTTCTTTAAAGGATGGCTGCTTCTAAGCCTACCTCCCCACTGTCTCAGGATGGAAACCCCTTTCAAAACACTTAGCCAGCATTTAGGGACCTTAACCATAGTCTCCCTTGTTCGGGTCTCGGACTAGAAGCTTACCCCCCAGCCCGGTTTCCCTTCTCCGAGCTAACGAATTCGGAGTTGGACTGGAAACCGACAACAGAGTTGCCTGCATTTCCAATCCGTCGCTCTACCTCGTTAGCCTCGAAGAGAAGAGACTATACGAAGGTATATTTCGGCAGGAACCAGCCATCGCCAGGCTCGATTGGCCTTTCACCCCTATTCGTGGGTCATCCGAGTGCTTGCCCGCAACACCGGTTCGGGCCTCCATCCCCCGTTAGGAGGACTTCACCCTGCCCACGAATAGATCGCCTGGTTTCAGGTCTAAGACAAGTGACTAACGCCCTTTCGGACGTGCCCTCTTCGGGACTCGCTTTCGCTATGGCTCCGTCTTGCGAAAGACTTAACCTCGCCACTTGTCTTAACTCCCTGGCCCGTTTTCCAAAACGTACGTTACAACCCCTGCTTCTTTTTGGAAGCAGAAGCAGTAACTAACTATCGCTGCGAGATTTCAGGTCTTTTCACTCCTCGCTAGAGGTGCTTTTCAGCTTTCCCTCACG
>JANXDM010000050.1 GCA_025058615.1 Candidatus Pacearchaeota archaeon
AACAGCTGTTGTTGTTCCAGAACCAAGAAAGAAATCCATAACTAAATCTCCTTCGTTGGATGTGCATTCTATGACACGCTTGAGAAGAATTTCGGAGTTTTCGGTTTTAAAAGACCAAAATACAGAATATGATTGAATATCAGTCCAATTCGAATCTAAAATTTCAAATTCAGATTGTAACATTTCAGGCTCTCCTTTTACTAAATTGCCTTGCAGGTCAATATATTCCTTATTTTCATTTATTCTAATTTCACCTTTTTCAATTAATTCATTTATTTTTTCCTGACTTAGCATCCAATGTCTACCTTTGGGAGGAAGCAATTTTCGTCCAAAAAATTCTCTAATTTGTAATTCATATTTACTTCTTTGACCAGCTAAATGCATGCTGACCCATTTTCTTTCTTTTCTTTCTTTTCTGGGAGTATAAAATAAACTCCTATTACTTTTTGCATAAAACATTATGTTATCATTTCCTGTTCTTAATCTATTTACTTCTCCCTTAGGATATTCACCTCTCGTAACTATAATCTCATTCCTAAAATTCTCTCTTCCAAACACCTCATCCAT
>JANXDM010000051.1 GCA_025058615.1 Candidatus Pacearchaeota archaeon
CTAGAACTTTTAAAGAGTATAAATAGAAAAAGTGAGAGAATTGAGAGATAAATTTAGTAAAAAAGTCATACTTTTTTCTAAAAGGTCATAAAAATTGAGGAAAAAAAAGAATTAGAAATGAAAAATGGAAGACTAGAGAGTAGTTTAGGAAGAATTAGAGAATATGGAAGTTAAAGAAAAAAGAGAGAATTAGAAATAAAAAATTGGAAAAATTAGAAAAGAGAAAAAAGAATAGAAGAGAAAAAAGAATTGTTTAAGAAGTAGTAGAAGTAGTAGAAGTAAGTGTGTGGGCGATCTCGTCCGCCACTAGCCAAATCTGTAAAATACTAGTTACATCGATTATCCTCTCTGTCGCTTCTTCTGCCGCAATCTTTTCCTGGAGCATTTTTTTTAATGCTCCAGGAAATCTAGAAATTGACGGACTAAATTTTGGGGTCTCTTCATCGATGCAAGAAAATAATATTATCTTTCCGAGACCCCTTTTTTCGAGTTGGACTAGTGTTTCGGTGTCACTAGTTACGAATTTTGTTTCTTCTAGTTTTTCTTTATGTTTTAA
>JANXDM010000005.1 GCA_025058615.1 Candidatus Pacearchaeota archaeon
AACTTCTTCCAAGAATATCCTTCCTATATCCAAACTGGAAAAACCTTTCGGAAAAGTCGAATCCGAAATATCACCAACAGATATCAAAACATCTGGTTGATAGGTTGAGAGTTTATCGAAGAAGGTTGGTAAATTTTCTATGTCGTTATGTATACAACCAATAACAACTATCTTCATTCAATTTTTTATAAATTTAGGATTATAAATTAGTTTTTAGAGTTTTGTTTGTAAAATTATGGAAAATATTTGTTTTCATCCCTAAGTTTTTATAAGTTTAAACTTTCATCTTATCTTTCCAACAAATCAAAGGTTTGATTAGTTTGTAATCTAAATCTTTCAAATTAATTTTCATTCCATCTTCAAACTCAACTTCATCCTTGCTTATTCTTTTAATCATTTTTCCTAAGATGCAGGATAAAGTTTCGGCCATATCAATATTTTCATAAACTTAGATAAATCAACCTTTACTTTGTTATTTTTATAATCAATCTCTAAAGCTTCTAACATTTTCAAATCTCTCATGAAAATATATTGGTTATAAGGATCTTCTCCAGGTATCAAGAAAGGATCATCACATGCATACTTGGTTTTTCTTAAAGTTTGCTCGAATTGTTCTATTTCCATATATTTAAAGAAACCACCAGCATTATCCTTATTATATTTCTCCTTCACATCTTTTTCTTTAGATATGCCAGATTTATCATAAGCAAAAACCTTTTTCATTCTTGGCAAAACTATTGTATAAAAATGTTCTCCCATCTCTATACCAATCCATTTTCTCTTAAGTTTATGTGCTACTGCTGTTGTAGTACCACTTCCTAAAAAGAAATCCATAACTAAATCATTTTCATTAGATGTTGATTCTATAACTCTTTTTAATAGGATTTCAGAATTTTCTGTAGGAAATCCCCAAATATGAGTATATCCCGAAATATCATTCCAAAGATTACCTATAATTGCAAAAGATTTACGAGTTATTTTATATTCAACTCGCCATTCATCAAAATTACAATTAGGGCAAGGATTTTCTCCAAGATATTGATCATAGTTTTGATATCCACAATTTTTACAAACCAATCTTAATTCTCTTTTATTGATTAATTCATTTATTTTTTCTTGAGAAAACCATCCTCTCCTTTTAGTAGGAGGATATAACTTTTTACCAAAAAATATTTTGGGTTCATATTTTCCTTGTGTATCAGCTGAATGCCATAATTCTTTTTCAGTTCTAGTTTTTTTAAGTAATGGAGGATTTAGTATTACCTTTTTTTCACTTATCTTTGAATAAAAATATATATTATCATAATCAACTGTGAATCTTTTTGGATCTTCGAATGTTTGTTTTTTTACTCTCATAATTATTATCTCATTCCTAAAATTCTCCTTTCCAAATATTTCATTCATAAGCAATCTAACATACATATTCCCATTGTAATCACATCTTACAAAAATGCTTCCTGTATCTTTTAACAGATCTCTCGCTAATCTTAATCTATTTTCAAGCATTGTTATCCAAATAGAATCTTTAAACTTCACTGTATAGAAATAATCTGCATCTTGCTCTTTATTGAAAGGAGGATCTATGTAAATTGTCTGTACTTTTTCTTTAAACTTTGGCAATATTGTGTTTAATGCTTGGTAATTCTCACTTTTTATTAACCATCCATCCAGCTCTTGATCTAAGTTATCAAATAGAGAAAGCAATTCATACTTAATTTCATCATCAAAATATTTCGTATCTATAGGTAAAAATTGATATTCTTCATTAAGAATTTTCCCACTTAGATTCCTTTTAAACAACTTGTTTCTCTCAAACTTATCTAAGATACCAAGCTCTTTCCATTCCTTGATTTGCTCTTCAAAACCTTTATGCTTAACGATTTTTTCTATTAGTTTTATTCCCTTCTCCCCCTTCTTAGCTATTCTATCCAAAGTTATAACATAGTTAGAATTTAAAACGAACTTTGGCTTATTCCATATCTTTACTAATTCGTCTTCAAACTGAGAAATAAAATCTATAATCTTATAAGCAATTTCCTTTAACAATTTCAATTGCTTTATCCTTCTTTCAGAAAAATCACTTTCATCCGAATAAATATATTGATAAAACCATAAATCAAACTGCTCTCTCAAAAACTGTCTTGCATTTTTATTTATGAAATAATCCACTTCACTTTGTTTTTCAAAAGTTGAAAAGGCCTTCTCCAAAATTTCCTCCTCTATTATAACTCTTTTTTCTTTCAATTGTTTTCTTATCTCATCGATATTTGTTTTTTTACCTTTTTCTGAATAAAAGACATAAAAAGAGATTGTACCATCTTTATCAACTCCTTTTAGCTCATATACAATCTCTCTTTTCTCCCAAGCTTTTTTATGCTCTAACTTAGAAACGTCAAAGAAGAACTTGAAACCATTGATTTCGATTGTCATGCTTTTAAAAATTCTGTCAGTTTTTACATAGTAAAGCATGTTAGTTTTCCAAAACAAACTAACATCTTCCTTATCTGTATAAACTCTTTCATAAATTCTTTCAGAGAAGGGGGTAGAAACAAAATATATGGCTCCAGTATCACTAAAATACCTTTTAAAGAAGCTGTAAAGCTTGTCAAACAATTCTTCCTTAAAATCAGGAAACTCTTTTGTCTTTTCTTCAATCTCTTCTTTTAATATTTTAAGTATCTTGTCAAAATATTTTGATTTGATTTTCATTAAATTTATATAGCCAGAAACTCCTTCTACTTTTGCTCATATAAAAATATCTTTTAAGGAATCAAAAAATTCTCTTTTCAGCTAAATTTTTGTTTTTAACCATATTATCACTTAAATAATATTTTGTCTTTTTAATTCTTTTTCCACTCCCTCTTGTGTTTTACAACACATTGCATCCTTTTTATTTAACTCATCTTTCATTTTGACTGCTAATAAATTCCAGCGAGAATTGAGAAAAAAAGGCATGCCCCCTGCGAGATTTTCGAAATATTTTCCTAGGGATTAAAAAGGGACATTATTACCCTTATTTTCGAACTCGCGTCACAGCCTCGAAAGGGCTGTATCCTTGGCCGCTAGACGAAGGGGGCGATGGGCCCGACAGGATTTTCGAAATTTTTTCGAACCTGCGACCTACGGCTCGCTTAGAGCACTTTCCTCGAAACGAGGAATGGCCATATAAGACCGTTGCTCTAACCGCTGAGCTACGGGCCCGGTTATTAAAAGAAAAAATTATATTTAAAACTTTTTCTAGATTACTTTTCTTTTTTCTTAGCTTTTTTCTTAGACTTTGCAAGAGCTATCAATTTCCTGACTTTGGATTCTTTGCTCTTTCCACTAGGGCTCCTAGGTTTTTTCTTTATTTTTTTCGGAACTTTCTTTTTCTCTATCTTTGCTTTTTTTACCTTTTTTTTCTCTTTCCTCTTTGTCCTCTTTTTCTTTTTCATTCTAAAAAAAGAAGCCAGAACTGGGCTCGGTGAAAGAGTGCCTCAAGCAAAGTCGAATCAGCTAAATCTTTCGACTTGCTTTAGAGGTTATCTCTTTCGCCCGACAGTCAAGCTTACCAGATGCAGATTTCGTTGGTGAGTTATAGCCCAGTCACCAACTACTCGCCGAACATCTGGCAGAGGCTGCTGTCGCAGCACCCTTTCCAGGGCAACCGAAATACCCTTCGGCTTTTCTGTGAAAAGAAAAAAGAATATTTAAATTTGTGCAATCACCGTTAAGTTGTTAACCTAAACAACAATAGAATTTTAAGAAAACTTTTTTTATATTCAAGAGTATTAAATTGGATATGCTAATAGGAATAGTAGGAAAACCGAATGCAGGAAAAAGCACTTTTTTCAAGGCTGCAACGCTTGCAGAAGTTGCAATAGCTAATTACCCTTTCACAACTATTAAACCAAACGAAGGAGTTGGCTTTGTAAAAGTAGAATGCCAAGAAAAAAGCCTTGGTTTGAAATGTAATCCAAATCATGGTTTTTGTATTAATGGTTTCAGATTCATTCCAGTAAAACTTTTGGATGTTGCCGGCCTCGTTCCTGGCGCACATTCTGGAAAAGGACTTGGAAACAAATTTTTGGACGACTTGAGACAAGCAGACATTTTGATACACGTCGTTGATGCAAGCGGGACAACAAACGAGGAAGGAAAACCAACTTTTAATTATGATCCTTGCAAAGATATTAGATTTCTCGAAGAAGAAATAGATTTATGGTTTTATGACATAATAAAAAGAAATTGGAAAACTCTAGCTAGAAAAGCACAAGCAAGCGAAAAACCAACAAAAGAATTGGCAAAGCAATTCTCCGGACTAAAGATCAAAGAAGAAACAATAAAAGAAGCTATAAGAGTATCACATCTAGACGAGAAATTTTCCGAATGGGAAGAAGAGGAATTAATGAACTTCGTAAAGATATTGCGAAAACTCAGCAAGCCAATAATAATTGCAGCAAACAAAGTAGATTTACCAGAAAGCAAAAAAAACATAGAAAAAATAAAAAAAGAATTTCCGGAAAGGTTAGTCATACCTTGCTCTGCTGAATGCGAGCTTGCTTTGAGAGAAGCTGCAAAAAACAATTATATAGACTATGTCCCTGGAAGCAGAGAATTTATCTATTTGCAACATGAAAAATTGAATGAAGCACAAAAAAAAGCTTTGGAATTCATAAAAGAAAAGATTCTTTCCTTAGAGTATGGAACTGGCGTACAACAATGCTTAAATGCTGCAGTATTCGATTTTTTGAAATATATAGTAGTTTATCCTGTAGAAAATGAAAATCATTATTCCGACAGCAAGGGTAAAATTCTTCCCGATGCATTCTTGATGCCTCCTGGAAGCACGGCCCTCGATCTTGCATACGAGATTCACACAGAAATAGGAAACTCTTTTGTTTCAGCAATAGACGCAAGAACAAAAAAAAGACTTCCAAAAGATTATGTTTTGAAGGACAAGGACATAATAAGGATAATAGCAAAATAGAATTTAGTGACCCGGACAAAGAATCTCATAATCTAGAGAAAGCAATTTCCTTATACTTTCTTTCATTTTTTCTGGAACGCTTTCTTTCAAATCTGTTCTTCCAACGGAAAATCCTTTTTTATCGAAAATAGTGTCTCCGGAAAAAAGAATTTTTTTGTAAAGAATTGCTATGCTTCCAGCAGTATGGCCCGGAACTTTTATAATTTTGAAGTTTTTTTCTCTGAATTCTTCTACAGGGTAGACTTTAAAAGGAGGTGAAAAAGTTTTTATTTCTTCTTCCGAAGCATAAACCTTTGCTTTTCTGAACAAGAGAACATTTCCAACATGATCAAAATGCATGTGCGTCAAAAGAATATTTTTTACATTTTCGAAAGAAACTTTTATTTTTTTGAAATCTTCAACTAGCTCTTTTCTGGCTTCTTCGGAACCAGTGTCTATCATCGTTTTATTTTTGATGAGATAACAATTAGAACTAAATTTTTTGAACGAAAATCTCAAAACGTCTTCCGCTATTTTCGTGATCATAATGTCTTTTGTTTTTTCAAAAATTTATAAGCTTTTTCCAGAGTTTTTTTAGAGGTTTCGTGAGTTAAAATGTTCAAGGCCTCGTTAAAATCTGCCCACTTATAGTCTTGATGTTCTTCGCTTAATGTCACCCTTTCATCATTAGTTTCTGCAAGCAAATAAACAACTTGTTTTTTCACAAGTTCGCCTTGAAACCTGTAAAAAAAATGTAAAACATCCTTAAATTTGTAAAATTTCAAATTAGTAATTCCAGTCTCCTCTTTTATTTCTCTCCTCGCTGCTTGCTCTTCTGTCTCGTTTTTTTCTATATTTCCTCTAGGAAAATCCCAAGAAGCACGAAAATTTTCATTTTCGGCCCTGTATAGTAATAAAAATTTTGTTTCTCCCCCTTCTCTTCTAAATACGATCGCCCCACACGACTTTTCATATTTCATCTTCAGCGACACATTGAAATGGAAGTTTGTCCAATCTAACTCGGATCAGATCAATTCTGTTTTCGTCTAGTCTAACTTTTACCACTATTTCAGGTTTAATCCATTTAACGTCCCTTTCTTGAAGATCAAAAAAATTTTCCTTCGTTTTTATTTCTTTGTATCTTTTTTTGATATATTTCTCGAGCTGTTTTGTGTTCTGGTCTTTATTTAATTCTCCGAAAAGAAGTAGCTTTCCCGTTTTATCATAATACGAAAGTAAAAAACTTTTTTCTGTAATTCCAGAAACTATTAAATTTTTTGTCTCAAAATTTTGTATTTTTAACCATTCCCAGCTCTTTCCTTGAGAATATTTTCCACTTAAATTTTTTGCTATTAAACCTTCATAATTCTTTTCTTTTACTTCTTTCCATAGGGCTTTTCCATTCAAAGAATAAGGGCAAATCCCCAAGACTTCAGAATTAGTTATTGTTTTTTCTAAGAATTCTCTTCTTTTTTTTAACGGAAGATCCAACAAGAGGGCATCCTCTATCTGCAAAATATCAAAAACAAAAAGCTTAGCAGGCCATCTCTTGCTGTGTGTTTTTATTTTCGATTTTGTTTCTGCAAGCTCTCTTTCTTGAAGCAACAAAGAATTTGGTTTTCCTTCTTCCAAGAAAATCAAGATGCCATCCAAAACACATCTATTCGCATTTATGTCAAAATAAACATCCAACATTTCTGGAAATTTAAAAAGGACATCTCTATTATTTTGGTCAAAGATTTTTATGTTTTCTTCTTCTTTGTACAAAAAAACCCTGATAGAATCAAGTTTGGGTTCAAAGATAAAACCTACCGGTGCTTGTCTTTCGAAAATACCTACGTCTCCCTTTCTTGGAAACATATGCTTTAACATTATTAATCAATTCTAGATAAGCTTAAATATTTTCTCGTTTTTCGTGCAATATGCAAAACAATCTTAAAGTATTTTTTATTTTGTTTGTTTTATGCTCTATAGTTTATTTCTCTTTCCGAAAGATTTCTTTTGAATTGACTATTTTTCTAATATTTTTTATTTTGTTTTTTTTGTATTTTTTTTCGGACAGAATAATTCTTCTAAGATACAAAGCAAAAAAAATCGAAAACCACTACATAAACAAAATTTTAGAAGAGATAAGCAAAAAAGCAGAAATAAGACAACCAAAAATCTATATTTCTGAAATAAGTATTGCCAACATTTTCGTTGTGGGAAAGAATAAGAGAGATTCTTCTGTCGTAATAACCAAAAATTTGTTGGAAAAATTGAACAAAGAAGAACTGAAAGCAGTTATTGCTTATTCTATTGCTTGTATAAAAAACGATTTTCCTCTTATTGCAAGCATGGTTTCTGTTATTGCTTATTTGATAGTTGGCTTTGCAATTTTAATAAAAAAATTTTTTGATATAATAACCCCAAAGAAAAGCAAAATAGGTTTGATATTTTTCTCGGTTATTGTTTCTTTTGCAGCATTGATCTTACAAATGACTATTTCTCGAAAAGATAGATTCAAAGCTGATCAGAAAGCGGTAAAACTTTTGGAACATCCTTATGCTCTTATAGAAGCTATGAAAAAATTAGACAAAGAAAAAGCAGAAGGATTTGAATGGAGCGCACATCTCTTCTTTGTTTCTCCTCTTGCTAAGCATGCGAGTGTTATTTTTTCTACCCACCCAACAACAGGAGAAAGAATAAGAAAGCTTAGAAAATTCTGGAGAAAAAAGCAAAAACAAATCTTTTAAGCAAAGTATTAGCAAAAAATTTATAAAGTCATAGGTTTATCGAAAACATATGCCTAATGTGTGTCCTTGGTGCGGAGCAAAACTGGAAATAAAGAAAGTAGAAAAAGCTGATAGGGTTCTTGAGGTTTGTGCAAGATGTAATTTCAAGATAAAAGAATATAAAAAACCAGAAATAAAAAAAGAAGAAGAAAAACCTTCTGTCGTAGAAATAAAAGAATCTGAGAAGCCTGTAGTAAAAGAAAAACCGATATGGCCAATAATTGCAATGATCATAGCACTTACTATCGTTGCAATAATTCTAATAAAAATTTTTTTAGTCTAACTCATATCTTGCTTATAATAAACCTAACACCAAGATTCTTAGAATTTATCGCTACAAGTTTCAAATTCTTGAATTGAGCAGTAAAAAATGGTTCGGAAATTTTTTTACCCGAAAGAAAAGAAAATCTCTTTATTATTCCTTCTATTTCACTGTTTTCCAAAATTATATCAGTAGAGACCATTCTTTCATTTTTAGCAACTTTGATAGGAATTCCTTTTCCTTCACATTTTATCAAAGAAATTTCTTTATCCTGAAGAAGAGGGTCTAATTTGCCAAAACCTAATTCTTCTTTTGTTTCGCTTTTCAAGGGAGTAATTTTCCTTGTAAGAAAAAATTTTGCAGTTTCTACAGAATAAATCATTTTATCCTCAAAAATTAAATTCCGGTAGGGGTTCTAATTCGTATTCTTCCGTCTTTTCCTCCCTAAGCCCTGGCTTTTTCTTTTCCTTTTCTAATTTTTTTTCTTGCAATGTTTCTGCAACTGTTATTATACTTTCTGCTATTGTTTTGTTTTGCTCTATAATTTTATCTAGTTTTTTTTCTATTTCTGGAGAAAAATCTTTTTGCAAACCTTTACTCTTCAGCTCTTCTTCAGCTTTCCTGAAAATTGCAAGCAATTCTGAAAGATTTTTTTTAATTTCTTTTAGCTCTTTGATAGTTTCTACTAACTTTTCTTGCAAAGCAATAAAATTATCCAACAACAACTTTTCCGTCTCGTTTTCCTCTTTTTTTACCATTTCCAAACTAAGAGCTTTCTATTTAAAATTTTTTCGAAAGTCTTTAGAATAAACAAAATGATAGACAAGAATCCAAAAAAGTGATAAAAAAAATCAAAAACAAGAAAAAAGATTCATAAAATAATCACAACCTGGTTGGAGAGAATACTGCAATCTTCATGATTTGTAGAGATCTTAAAATCTTAAAAAATAACTAATGAAAAACTTCAAATGGAAAAGTTAACTTTATAAACAATTCTGCTATAACAAAATCATGAAAAAAAGACAAAAAATCTCGAGAGTTCTTGTGGCAATTGTAATTTCAATTATGCTTTTGTTCGGTGTTGTATCAATCCTTTTAACTCCAAAAACTGCACGAACAAACGTTGCATTAATAAGAATCCAGGGGCCAATACTAAGCGGAAAAAACGAGTTCGTTCCAGAAGCTACTTTTTCTGATGACATAGTAAACTTAATAGAAGAAGTCAAAAAAAACAAAAACATAAGAGCAATAATTTTTGAGATAAATTCTCCAGGAGGAAGCGCAGTAGCCTCGAAAGAAATAAGCGATGCAATAAAGGAAATAAAGAAAGAAAAATTAACTATAGCTTTAATTAGAGAATTGGGAGTTTCTGGCGCCTATTGGGTTGCAAGCGCATGCCACTATATAATAGCATCTCCCATGTCAATAACAGGCTCTATAGGTGTAACTGCTTCTTATTTAGAATATAGTAAACTTTTAGAAAGACTAAATATAACTTACCAAAGACTTGTCGCAGGAAAATACAAAGACATAGGATCACCTTATAAAAATTTAACTCAAGAAGAACGTGAATTACTTCAAAATATTCTTGATTCTGTTCATAGAGAATTCGTTTTAGAAATAAAAACGAACAGAAACCTGACAGAAGAACAAACAAAAGAAATAGCAAAAGGAATGTTTTATCTAGGAAAAGAAGCAAAAGAACTTGGTTTGATTGACTTTCTAGGATCAAAAAAAGATGTAATAAAATATATAGAAGAAAAAGAAAAAATAAAAGCTAATATTAAGGAATACCAAACGAAGAGGGGGTTTGGTCTTTTCTATGATGTCTTTTCTTTCTTTGGTTTTTGGTTTGGAAGAGGAGCAGCTTCGTATCTTTTAGAAAAAGCATCTGCAGAAAACTTAAAAATATTCACCAAGATATGAAATGTTTGATCCTTTTCAAAGCTTCAAGTCTTTCTTTATTTCCAATTTTTGCGTTTTTTATTGCGTGCTGTAAGATTTCTATACTTTTATCATATTGTTTCTTGTTGACAGGGTAAGGCCACCCATCTTTCCCCCCATGCGCAAAAGCATATTTGCAAGGATCACGCCATGAAAGTTCTGTTCCGTAAATAAGATTGCTCAACAAAGCAAGAGCACGAATAGTTGTAGGACCAGTTCCTTCAACAAGAAGAAGTTCTTCGTAATTCTGCGGGTTTGAATTGTATATTTTTTCCAAAATTTTTCTGCTTATTTTTATTTCTTTTGTCTGCATATAATGCTCTTTTTGCATTACAAGTCTATGTTTTTTTACTTCTTTTTCCAAGAAAAAAGGTTTTTCTTTTGCAAGTTCCACACTTGCTTTGCGTGCTTCTTCTGCTTCTTTTGCTACCATATTCAAAGGCCTAACCAAAGTATCCGAAATTATTCCAGTATGAGGTTCATTGACAAAGTCTAAATCTTGTTTGCCAAGCCAATGATAGCGTCTTGCCCACCTATCATTCATGCCTTGTTGAATTATACACCAAAAACCTTCTGAAGTAAAAATGAAAGAATGATGGTAAAGAGAAAAGCCGTCCTGCAAAGCAGCATTATCTACTTTTGCAGCAAGCCTGCTAGCACGAACAAGCTCCTCTGTCTTTTTATCGCTCAAATTTATTTTTTCTGCATTTTCTCTTATTTCTTCAGGCGTCTTTCTTGAAGTTTTTCCCTTGCCTCCACAAACAACAAGTTCTTGAGAAAATTCGCTTTCTTTTAGTGCTTCCTTCAAAGCTGCTAAAGTAACTGTTGTTGTTCCGCTAGAATGCCAATCAAAACCAAGTGAGCAAGCAAAGCATTGAAACCAATAGGGATCGCTAAGCCTTTCCAAAAAAGTCTTTTTTCCATATTCCAGAATCAGAATTTCTGTAAGTGCTTTTGCCAATTTTTTCATTCTGTCGAAAAGCCATCTAGGGCTAGAACCATAATGTAAAGGTAAATCTGTCGTTCCCCGCAGCATAGAAGAATAAAATATTTCAAAGTTTAAAAAGGTCACCAAAAATAACAGCACCAACAACAAATCAAAACATGACTTAACAGTACAAAACAAGCACCGTTTTTTAAAATGAAATTATCAAATTATCGCAAAAATAATCTATTTAAGAAAAATTTAAATCTCTATTCCTTTTTTGATTAGCTATGGAAGTAAATTTCCAAGAAATAGAAAAGAAATGGCAAAAAGCTTGGGAAGAAGCGAAAATTTTTCAAGTAAGAGAAGAAAAAGGGAAGAAAAAGTTCTATGTTCTTGAGATGTTTCCTTACCCTTCTGGTACCGGCTTACACATGGGTCACGCTTTCAACTATATCATAGGAGATGTCTATGCAAGATTCAAAAGAATGCAAGGCTATAATGTTTTATATCCTATGGGCTACGACAGCTTTGGCTTGCCAGCCGAGAATGCAGCAATAAAGCAGAATATTCATCCAAAAGAATTTACAGAAAAAGCAATAGAAAATTTTATAAAACAACAAAAAAGCCTTGGCTTAAGCTATGATTGGTCAAGAATGATCAAAACACACGAGCCTTCTTATTACAAATGGGATCAATGGATTTTCTTGCAAATGCTCAAAAAAGGACTTGTATACAGAAAGAAAGCACTTGTTAATTGGTGTCCTGAATGCAAGACAGCTTTAGCAAACGAGCAAGTAAAAAACGGAAGATGTTGGCGTCACGAAAATACAGAAATAGAGATAAAAGAACTCGAACAATGGTTCGTCAAAATTACAGATTATGCTGAAGAGCTTTATGAAGATATAGACCTACTAGAATGGCCGGAAAACATAAAAAAAATGCAAAAAAATTGGATAGGTAAAAGCCACGGAATAAATATAAATTTCAAGATAAAAGGAAAAACGTGGCCGGTGTTCACCACAAGACCCGACACAATATACGGAGTAACTTTTCTTGCAATAAGCTGGCAGCACCCAAACCTTTTCGAAATAGTAACAAAAAAACAAAAAAAAGAGGTTGAAAAATTTTTGAAAAAAATCAAAAGCACAAGCCAGAAAGAAATTGCATTAATGGAAAAAGAAGGGGTTTTCACAGGAAGTTTTGCTACAAATCCTTTGACTAAAGAGAAAATTCCCGTATATGTTTGCAATTTTGTTCTTGCGGAGTATGGCTCTGGAATAGTTATGTGTGTTCCGGCGCACGACCAACGTGATTTTGAATTCGCAAAAAAATATAATTTACCAATAAAAATAGTAATACAACCTGAAAACAAAAAACTAAACGAAAAAGAAATGAAAGAAGCTTATACTGAAGAAGGAGTTCTAGTAGATTCTGGTCCTTTTACAGGTCTTCAAAGTAAAGAAGCAAGAGAAAAAATTTCTGATTTTATGGAAGAAAAGAAAATAGGGAAGAGAGTTGTTCAATTCAGGCTGAAAGATTGGTTAATCTCAAGACAACGTTACTGGGGAACTCCGATACCTGTAATTCATTGCAAAAATTGTGGAATAATTCCTGTTCCTGAGAAGGAACTGCCTGTAGTTTTGCCAGAAAAGGTTGTTTTCGGGAAAGGAAATCCTTTAGAAACAGCAAAAGAATGGTTAAAAGTAAAATGTCCGAAATGTAAAAAAGAAGCAAAACGTGAAACTGACACCATGGACACTTTCGTAAATTCTTCTTGGTATTTTCTCAGATATTGTGATCCAAAAAACGATAAAAAAATTTTTGATAAAGAAAAGGTTAAGTACTGGATGCCCATAGATCAATACATTGGGGGCGCAGAACATGCATGTGCACATCTTATTTACTTTAGATTTTACACAAAATTTCTTAGAGATCTAGGTTTATTAGAAATAGACGAACCATGTGTGAAGCTTTTCAATCAAGGAATGGTACACAAGGACGGTTCTGTTATGAGTAAATCAAGAGGAAATGTCGTGTTGCCAGAAGAAGTTAGTAAAAAATATGGGATAGACGCTGCAAGATTATTCTTGCTTTCGATGGCTTCTCCTGACAAAGACATAGAATGGACGGACAAAGGAATAGAAGGGAGCTACCGTTTCCTTTTGAAAGTATGGAAATATTTCAACAAAGTAAAAATAGGAAAATCTTCTGCAAGACTGGAAAGCAAATACAACAAAACAGTGAAAGAAGTTACAAATGATATAGAAAATTTCAAGTACAATATTGCAATAATAAAGCTAAAAGAACTCTTCGATTCTTTCGATGAAGAAGAAAGCAAGGAAGTGTTGGAAGGTTTTTTAAAAATGTTTTCTGTTTTTTGTCCGCACATTACCGAAGAATTATGGCACAAATGGAATAACACCTTCATTTCTATCGAAAAATGGCCAGAATGGAAAGAGGAAAAAATAAACCAACAGTTTGATGAAGAGGAAAAAGATGTAGAAAAACTTATAGAAGATATAAATAATCTAGTCTGGCTGCTGAAAAGAAAAGGTAAAACACCAAAAAAATTATTTGTTTATGTATTACCAACAGATAAGTTTTATCTCGAATTTGTGGAAAAAATAAAAAAGAAAACAAACCTCGAAACTTTTATTTTTTTAACCAACGACAAAAACAAGTACGATCCAGAAAATAAGGCAGAAAAAGCAAGAGAAAAAAAGCCGGCCATATATTTAGAATAAATCATTTTATTATAACGACAAAAAAAGATCTCGTGATCTTTTAGGCTATGATTTAATGGAAATTTCTGAAGGAAATAGATTTACTCCAATAAAAATTAAAAATTCTCTTTCAGATAAAAAATATATAAAAAAATCTGCGTAACTTTTATAAATAATAAAAGGCAAAAGAAGAAAAATGGAAAAGGCCAAAATTACGATGGTCGTTGCTGCATCCAAGGCGCTCGAATACAAAAACAAAAATCCTAAAGCAGAAGCAGAAGAAATTTTTCAATATATAATGGAAGAGATAAAAACAGGTAAATTCGAAAAAGCGGCAGCAATAGCTGCAGTAACAAAAGCATTACAATACAAAGAAGAAAAAATGAACGACAAAGAGATCCTCCAAAAAATAATGGAGCAATTGGACAATTTGATATCAAACATCGAATAAAAATTTTCTTCTAATAACTTGATATTTTTTAAGACCGTCTTTACACAAAATGTACCCTCTTGGAAACTTCTTTGAGAAATGCGAAAGAAGCGAAAGCTTTAACAAGATAGTGCCATAAAAATGCTTGATAGGTTAATTTATTCAAGAATTGCTTTTATTCTTCTTATACCAGCTGCGACACTTTCTTCTTTCAGGATCTTGAATTTTCCAAGCTCTTTTGTGTTTTTTACATGCGGACCTGCACAAATCTCAATGCTGAAAGGAGTTCCGTCTTTGTTGTAAATTGTATAGACAGAAACTTTTTCAGGATACTTCTGCTTGAAAACTGCTTGAGCTCCAAGCTTCAGCGCTTCTTCTAAAGACATTACTTCTCTCTTGACTTCTAGACCTTCAGCGATCTTTCTGTTCACGAGTTCTTCTATTTGCTTTATTTCTTGTTGTGTTAGTTTCCTATCGAAGTTAAAATCGAATCGCAATCTTTCTGGAGTTATGTTAGAACCACATTGCTGCACTTTTTTTCCTAGGACCTCACGTAAAGCCTGGTTAAGGAGGTGTGTAGCAGTATGAAGCTTTGTTGTGATTTCGGTTTCTTCTGCAAGGCCGGACTTGAATTTTCCTATCGTAGATTTTCTGCTCAACTCTTGGTGTTCTTTCAACTTTTCGAAAAAACCTTTTTCATCAACATACAACCGTCTCTCTGCCGCAAGTTCTTTTGTTAGTTCTAAAGGAAAACCATAACTCTGATACAGCAAGAAAGCTTCTTCACCAAGAAGCTGTTTCTTTCCCTTTGAGATTTCTTCAAACTTTTTTATTCCATTTTTCAAGAGCTTTGCGAATTTCTCTTCTTCTTTTTCCAACTCAGACAAAATAAAATTTTCATTTCTTTTTAATTCTGGATAGTCTGTATAATATTCTATGAAAAGCTTTCCTATTCTTTTGCAAAATTTTCCTTCTATGTTTAGTTGCCTTCCATAACGGATTGCTCTTCTGATAAGACGCCGCAAAACATATCCTTGTTCAACATTACTGGGTTGAATGTTTTCTGCAAGAATAAAGACGGATGCTCGCAAATGATCTGCTATTATTCGCATTGCTCGCGTATGATCTGCATTCAATCCATATTTCTTATCGCTTAAATATTCCAGCTCTTTTATTACCGGAATGAAAATTTCAGTCATATAATTATCTTTTATTCCTTGTAAGCACGCCAACATTCTTTCTACCCCCATTCCTGTATCTACAACTCTTCTCGGTAAAGGATCGAGACTCCCTTTTTCGTTTTTGTTATACTGGATAAAAACATCGTTCCAGATCTCACACCAATCCTCCTCTTTTTCTGCAAGGCTTTTTTGTTTTCCCTTTCCAACATAGTAATACATTTCTGTGTCTGGACCGCACGGACCACTCGTACCAGGAGGACCCCACCAATTTTTTTCTTTTCCGAAAAAGAATATTCTATCTTTCGGAATCCCTAATGAAAGCCAAATTTTTGCAGATTCTTCATCTTTGGGAGCCTCTTCGTTTCCCTCGAAACAACTAACAGATATTTTTTCTATAGGAATCTTCAACACTTCCGTCAAAAAAGTAAAACTCATCTTTATAGCTTCTTCCTTCCAGTAATCGCCCAAGCTCCAATTACCAAGCATTTCAAAAAAAGTATGATGAAAAGCGTCACCTACTTTTTCTATGTCATCAGTTCTCAGACATCGCTGAACGCTTGCAAGTCTTTTTCCTAGAGGATGTTCCTGACCAAGAATGTAAGGAACTAGAGGATGCATTCCTGCAGTAATAAACAAACAAGAAGGATCGTTTTCTGGTATCAGACTAGCATTCGGCAATATCGCATGCTTCCTCATCTTGAAAAAATTCAAAAACTCAGAAATTAATTGCTGACGTGTAATTTTCATGGTTTTACCAAGAATAAAAAGTTTTTAAACTTTTCAGACTGATTTGATCCATAAATATTTTTAATGCCTCTAAATTCTAGAACTCTATTCATCGATTCTTCTTTTTTGATATTAAAACAACAAGTCAGTTCACGAGTTGTTAAATAGTTATTATTTTTCCTTTTCTTCCAACATTAATTACTTTTGTCTTGCCTATTTTCTCTTCGATTCCTTCTGCTTCGTGAATATGAGAAACTATTGCTATGTCTGGTTTGAATTTTTCTATTGCTTTCCGGACAGCACTACTCCCTTTTATGAAAGAAACGCCAAGTTTTTCCATGAGTGTACCAGAAGGGTGCGAATGAGTTACCATAACTTTTTTTTTACTCTTTTTGACTTTTTCAAAACCTTTCCGTAAGGCTTCATAAATATCATTTTCGCTTAAAAAAAAAGGGCCCACCGTTGCACCGCCAGCACCAAAGAACCCTATTTCTCCAAGAATTTTACCATCTCCATGCAAATTTTTTGCATATGGTTCGTAAAGTTTTTCTAAAAAATCTGCTGTCGCAAGACTTTCATGATTCCCTGGAACAAAAAGAATATTCAATTTGCGTTTGGCAAAGGGCCCTATGAGATAATCAATTTTGTTTTCTCCAAAAGTCAAATCGCCAGCAAGAATTATAAGATCTACTTTTTCTTTCACAGCAAGCTCGGCTAGTTTCGAGGCTTTTGCAGAATCCCCGTGTAAGTCTCCAACCGCAAGGATTTTCAAATGTTTTTTTTCTTTTTTCATTTTATGTCGTACCACGCGACAAGTCCTACTATAATTAATACAGGTATCAAAACAAAAATATTTACGAAAGGAACCATTACAGCCGCAAAAACCAAACTAAGTTCTCCGGGATATTTTCTTCTTTCAAAAATTTTCCACAAACAAATAACTATAAAAACGATATTTACTAGAGGAATTAAAAACAAAAAACCATATGTCCAGTGTTTTTTTGCAAGTATAGGTAAAAGAAACAATTGTACTATCGGAATCCATGCTAGCCATGGCTTTTTGTATTTCAATTTTTTTGCGATAGTCATCCAAGCAAAAGAGTGATATACGTAAAGGCCAATAAAGAGGACCAACAAAAAAATATATCCCAAACCGAGTAAAAAAGGAAAAATCTCGCTTCCTATAGCTTTTCCAATTATGGAAAATTTCATTTTATGCTTTTTTTATTATTTTAAAGTTAGTGTATCTTTGTAAAACTTTCGGAACAGCAATAGAGCCATCTTTTTTTTGATAATTTTCTAGCAATGCTATAAATACTCTTTGTAATCCTAGACATGTTCCATTTAAAGTATGCACCAACTTCCTTTCTCCTTTGTCTAAATAAAAAATTCGCGCCCTTCTAGCTTGATAGTCCAAGCAATTGCTACAAGAAGAAACTTCTAACCATCCTGTTACCGGAGAGAAAACTTCTATGTCATATGTTATGCTTGATTGTGCCGCAATTTCGTATGCAGGTAAAAGTTTTATTCTAAAAGGTAAATTCAAAAGTTTCAATACCTCTGAAGCATCTTCTACCATTTTTTTTAATTCTTTCGTACTATCTTCTTGTGTTGTAAATTTGAAAAGTTCTACTTCGTCGAATTGATGTACTCTTATTAAACCTTTTGTTGCTCCTTTTTCTGTCCTAAAGCTTGGAGTGTATGCAGTAAAGCAAAGTGGGAGTTCTTTTTTTTCTATTATTTTGTTTGCATACAAGTTCAAAAGAGCAACCTCTTCAGTGGGACTTAGATAAAGCCCTTCGGTTGTTGAATACATCCCATCTTTAAATCGCGGTAGATGGGCTGAATTGAAAACTGCTCTTTCCTTCAACAACACAGGAACACAAACTTCACGATACTTTTTTCTTGCAACATCCAAACAAAAATTAATCAAAGCACGCAGTAAAATAGCTGCCTCGTCATACAAAACAAAAAAACCTTCTCCACTCATGCTTGCTGCAGAATCGAAATCTAATTTTTTTGAAAGAAGTTCTACATAACTCTTTTGCCATTTTTTTTTGTTTATCTTCCCGTACTCTAAGATCAATTTTTCTTCTTCTGGAACTTCTTCCGAAACAATATTGGGAATTTTAAAAGTAATGTCAAGAAATTCTTTTTTCTTATTTCTCAAATCTTCCTCCAAAATTTTTATTTTTTTTGCTATCTTTCTAGATTCTTCTATCTTTTCTTTTGCTTCTTGTTGTTTTCCATTTTTAATCAAGGCGTTAATTTGTTCTGAAAGAACATTTCTCTCATGTCTCAAAGAATCGAGAATAGCCTTAGACTCTCGAAAAATTTTATCTTTTTCTAGCCACTCATCAACAATCTTGTAGTCTTCCTTTCTTTTAGCAAGAAAATTTCTTACTTTCTCAGGATTTTCTCTTATGAATTTCGGATCCAACATTTTCAAAGCAGTTTAAAATCTATTTGTTTTTTCCCCTTGTTCTCTATGAAAAGATTATAAGACATCTCCGAAGGAGTAATCAATTTTTGAACTTCTTCATTTTCAAAAGTAATGTTATAATCAGAATAGTTAAATTCTATGCTTACAAACCATTTGTTTGGCGTTGTTTTGCTTGATGACGTAAGGATTGTTTTTTTTCCTCTGACGATTTTATGGTCTGGTTCGCTATACATGAAAGCACAACCATCTAATTGCCATGAAACAGAGTCTCGTGAAGAATTTATCAAAATAATTCCTTTCCTCATTACTATTTCGACTTTTGCCCTTGACCCTTCGGACAAAGAAATTTTTTCTATCATTTCGTCTATTTTTTCCAACATCTGCACGCTTTGTTCTATTACTATTCTATCTCTATATCTTTCTATCATTGGAGTAACAGCAACGAGAGTCAAGGAAATTAACGAAATAGTAATAACGATATATAGAACAGTAGAAACCCAAACAACTCCTTTTTGCATTTTAGCAAGTTCTCACAGGAATTCTGGTTGTTACCTCACATATAATCGGCTCTATTTTTTCTGCTGTTTTAACAATAGGCGCAATGCCTACGGCATCCGGTCTATATTCTCTTTGTATATCGATAGTCACAGATTCTAAAATTCCTATATCGATTTCGCCTCCACTCATTTTTTTTGTTTCTGTTCTTGTCTCGTTGATGATTTGTAAAATTGCACCTTCCAACTGAAATTCTTCTGATCCTCTCGAGATTCTTACGAATAGCTTTTTCAAATTCTCATCATAACAAGCATCATCCAAGTTCAATCTTGCTTTAGAACATACTTCTGCCTTGACCATGCTCTCTCTTATCATCGGCATTATAAAAGTAACAAGTAATGCAACACCAACAACAGCTACAACAATCAGCAACACAGTAGCAACAACAGGAGCAACACCTTTCTTTTCCATTTTTTTCATTTCAGATGTTTTTGTTTTTATATTTTTCGCTAGCAAGGGATTATTTTTGTCTGTTCTTCGCAGATGTGGTCTTTATAGCCTGTGCTTGTTTTGCCCCTTAAAACAGGAACAATTTTGATACCATTCTCGCAATTCGAGATTGAAACACTCCCTATTTCTCCTGGAAAAAGCGTACGCAATTCCTGCCTTTGTTCTTTCACAATAATTTTGAATCCTTGTATTGTAACATCTCCTGCGTTTATTATTGTTATTGTTTGCTGTTGCCCTGTAGTTGTTTTTCTTACCTCAAATTTTATTTTTGGACAAACATTTTCTATTGCGGTTCCCATCTTCATAATAGCTTCTTTTTGGAAACCCCGAAGCCAGAAGAAAATCATCAAGAAAAGCGCTATCGCAACAACTATAAGTAAAACAGTCGCTACAATTGGCGAGATGGCTCTTTTTTTCATTTGACTGAAAAGAAGTTTACATTAAAAAACTTTACTGTATGTGGCACCCGGAAAAAGGATATTTTATCTTATC
>JANXDM010000006.1 GCA_025058615.1 Candidatus Pacearchaeota archaeon
ATATTTGTTTAGCCTCTGTAGCTCAGCGGTAGAGCGGCTGCCTTGTAGCCAAGCAGGAAAGCAGTAGGTCGGGAGTTCGAATCTCCCCAGAGGCTTTTTTAAATTTTTTTAACAAAATTTAAAAAATAAAGAATTTTTAGAAAAAATATGATTTGTATTTACGAAATACCAAAAGAAAAACTTCAAGAAATAAAAAAAATAATAGAAACTCCAGATCAGCCTGCAGAGGAACTCGATATAGAAATAGAAAAAGAAGCAGGAAAAGGGGTTTTTGAAAAAGCAAAAAAATGGAAAGAAAATGAATTCAAAAAACAAGAAGTATTGTTAAGAGAAGCCAAAACAATTGGAATAGAAACAGATTCTTCATTCCTTTACATAAAAGGTAGTGAAGAATTTTTCAAAAAAAATGAATCTTTGCTTATAAAAGCTGGGGCGAAAAAACTAGAAGGAAAGAAAGGAGAAGAAATAAGAAAAAAAATAGAAGAAGAAGAAACAAACATTTCAAGTGGGGTTGGGTTTATTTTTTCTTGAAGACAGCAAAAAATAAAAACCTCTTTTTCTTTTTTTGTTTTGGGCCTGTGGTCTAGTGGTTACGACGTTCGCTTGACGTGCGAAAGATCCCAGGTTCGAAGCAAAGCCTGAGCTTCAAGCTATGAGAAAATCCTGGCAGGCCCATCCCAAAAAGAGGAAATGAAAAAAAAAGCACAAATAAGTATTTTTGTAATAATTGCTATAATAATTATAGCACTAGCACTCTTTTTGAATTTCTTTGTTTTCAAAGAAAAAGAAAGACGATTACCCGAGGCGGAAAAGGCAGAAATTGCTTTTTCACAATGTGCAGCTTTAATATTAAAAGAGGGTATAAAGCTACTCGGATTCCATGGTGGGTGGATTTACCCTCCAGAGTTCGAGACAGGTTCTGAATATATGCCTTTCTCTAATTACTTCTTTTTTTTAGGGACACAAATACCTTACTGGTATTATATCTCTGGAAACAAAATCGAAAAATGGCAAATTGTGAGCAAAGATGAAATAGAAAAGCAGCTTGCAATATTTGTAAAAGAAAAAATAGAAGAATGTAAGCCACAAATAGAAAATGTAGAAATTTCTTTCCACGGAATGCCGGAGACGAACGTAAAAATTTATGAACGGTACATTTCTCTAGAAATTTCATGGCCGATGCAAATAACAAAAAATGACAGGACATTAATCATAGAAAAACACAAAACGAACGTGAAATCAAATTTAAATAAACTCTACCATGATGCTTTAAAAATTTTCGAAGCCGAAAATTCTACTTTTTTCTTGGAAAATTACAGTATAGATATTCTTAATTTGTATGCCCCGACAACAAGAATCGAATTGGAATGTACACCAAAAGCGTGGACAAAAGATAAAGTTTTCGATGACATCAAAAATGCTTTGGAAGCAAATATTCCAATGATAAAGTTCAAAGGGAATTATTATAAATTAAAAAAGAACGAACACAAATATTTTGTTGTAGATCTTCTAGTAGAAAGCAAAGTGAATTTGTTATATTCAAAAGAATGGCCGACAAAAATAGATATCTGGCCTTCCGAAAATGGGTTTTTGAAAACCTACCCTATAGGAAACCAACCTGGCCTAGGAACATTGGGTTTCTGTATAAATACCTACCATTTCGTTTACGATCTTGCCTTTCCTGTTCTTTTTCAGATTTATGAAGGAGAAGAAATTTTTCAATTTCCTGTAATCGTCTACATAGAAAAAAACAGAGCTCGAAAAGCAGAAACAGAAAAAGTTCCTTCTTTTCCTTTTGAAATATGTAAAAGTAAAACTCAAACAGGAACAGTTTTCACTTACGACCAAAATTCTGTTCCTGTAGAAGCAGAAATTTTCTTCAAATGTTTTGATCAAGTTTGTAGAATAGGAAGAACTACTTTGCAAGAAGGGAAAGCAAGACTAACAGAAAAGTTTCCAGAATGCATAAACGGCTTACTGATAGCAAGAGCCGAAGGCTTCGAGGATGCATTGGCTCTTGTTTCCAGCAACGAGCCTTTTGTCCAAAATATGTTTTTGGAAAAAAGTCATGAATTAGAAGTAGAATTAGAATTACAAGCAAACGAAAGAGCAATAATAAATTTCCAAAACGACAAAAAAATTTCTGTTTTTTATCCAGATCAAAGAAAAGTTTCAATAACTCCAAAAACATATAACCTTAGTGTTCTTCTTTTCAAAGAAACCTCTTTAAATCTAGAAAAACAGAAAGGAGAAAAATGTATAACTCTTCCTTCCGGAGGGCTCGGTATACCTTTTGCCCCAAGAAGAGAGTGCATTGAAATAGAGATTCCGGAAACGTTAATAACAGAAGCTCCATTCGGTGGAGGGTCTTCGGTCATTTATTTTTCTGAACAAGAACTTAACAAAGCAAAAAAACTCAAGATCAAAGCAGAAAGGTTTTTCGTTCCTTCAAATTTAGAAGAACTAACCCAAATTTATGAATTAATAGAATGGGCAAAACTAAACATAACATTAGAAAAATGAAAAACAAAATTTTAGTTTTTTTTGTAATTTTTTTCTTTTTTATTTTGGTAAAAGCCGAAGAACAAAAACAAGAGATCCCTCCTTTACCTCCTTATTTCAATCCATCCTACGGCTTTGATCCTACAGTTACTATACCATGGTCCAAAGATTATTGCAACAAAACAGGTATGGATTTTATAGTAATAGCAACTCCAGAAGCTTGCGAACCAAACCCAGTTAGAAGTGATATCTTGGAAGAGGAAGATGTTCCTGTGATGTGTAGACTGATTGCGATAAAGATAAATCCTTTAATACAAGTTCCTTACATAAAACGTATAGATTTAACAACAGAGAACAAATCCCCAGAGATTTTCAACGTTGCTTTTTTTCCTGCGAGAGCAGCTTTTTCTTATTATGATTATAAAATAGGTAAAAAGACGAAAGAACTAGAAGGATATCCTTCCATGAACAACCTGGGTTATTTGATGATACAATTAAGAAAACAACCAATAGAAGCAAAGATGCCTGAGAAAGTTGTTGCAAATCTCAATTTACGCATAACTTATGACGCTATGAGGACTTTTGGAATTTCTGAGCACAGGATTGTTTTAAAAAAAATGAATGATGACGAATGGAAGAAACAATACAGAAGATATGGTTTTTGGAATGGAAAAGGGTATGTGCGTTTGATGAAAACAATAGGAACAAACAAAGCAGAAATAGCCCTCTATGTTTCTCCCTACGCAAAGCCTTTATGGCAAGGGATTCTATCTGAAGGAGAAGAAACTGAAGAAGAAATAAAAAAACTTCCACAATTCTATTGCGAAGTAGGACCCATCCTAAAATTAGAAAAAATTTCCACGCCGGAGGTAAGGGCTAGAATGATCGTAAATGGAAACGAACTTCTTCTCGGACAAAACGACAACATACTAGATTCTGATTGTAGGATTTCTGAAATAATTCCTTCTACATATTCACACGCGGGAAAGGTGGAAATAAGATGCTTCGGTGAAAAACCAAAAATTTTGAGCATTGACGAAGTACAAGCAGAATTAAAAATAAATGAAGAAAAAAAAATTTATTCTTTGGGAGAAAAAATAGAAATAAACAAAAAATATTTTTATTTGGGTTTCGCAGGAAAGAGCTACAGAGGAGGGAAGACACACAAGTTCGTGATTCTTTATAAAAGTAAAAAAGAAGAAATAAAAGAAACAACGAGAGAAAAAATTTCTAGAATACTCCATGAAATCCATAGAGAAAGAACAGAAGAGGGAAAGAGTATTTCTGATATGCCTCCCAAAGAAATAGAAGAAGAAATAAAGAAGAGGGACAAACTACTAAAAGATGCTTTCGAAGAAATAAAAATAATAGAAGGAAGCGAAACCATAGAAAACACAAACGTAAAGCTTCTCGATGTTCTGGGACATGTTGACTTTACTTATTCGAAAGAAGTAGAAAAAGCTATAGAAGAAGCAATTTCACGATACCAAGACATTGCAAATGCTTATCCAACATTAGAAAATAGAGAAGGAAATTTTTACGGGATAATAGCACTAAAAAAAGCTGCATCTTTGTACGGGTTCTTTGACAAAAGAGAAAAACAAAAACATATCTTAACGAAGTTAATAGACAAATATGCAGAAAGCGAAAACCTTCTGGCGTCGGAAGAAGCTAAAAATGCTAGAATATTGCTGTCAAGTATCAGCGCAGGAAATGGAAAAACAAGCACTGCATTAGTAACAAGAAAAGGAATTTATTTCATACAATTACTATCTGTAGAAAGGCCCGGAATCGAAGCATTGAATGCACATCTACGTATAAACGGGACTACAGTAAAGATGGGTATAGACGACTTTATAGATAATTGGTACATCGCAGAAATAAAAGAAGACAGCATCGTCTTGCGCGAAAGAACAACACAAAAAGAAGAATCTCTCCGTAAGGGAGATGTAAAATATTTTAACGAAACGAGAGTCGAACTTCTCTCTACAGAAATAAATCTAGAAGCAAGTATTGTTGTTTCACCGCGAGAATCCGATCGTGTAACAGAAACAAATTTTTCCGTTGCTATAGGTATAGAAAAAAGAGCGATACAGCTCAGTCCGGAAAAAATACGTGGATTGATAAACAATTTGAATAAAACGATAAATTCCTTAGAAAAAATAAATAAGAATCTTGGAAAAATTGTTTCCGCATGGAAAAAGGCTTGTTTCGTTGGAGGAACAGCTCTTTGGGCGAAGAATTTCGTGTCTGGCCTTGGCGGAGAAAGTTTTGCGAGGAGAAAAGTAATGGAAAAATGGAAAAAATTTTGCGAAGAAAAAGAAAAAGAAATAATAAAAAAATATTTCCCAAAAAAATTAGATATTCCTCTTTCTTCTTGTTATAAACTAAAAGAAAAAGAGATAGAAAAGGATATCGATCTGTACAAACAAGTAATTAAAAAAACAAATGATTACATATCAAAAATAAAAAAACAAGAAGGGGTTATAAGTAAAGGCGGTTTATTCGGACTTACGCAGTTCATAAACGAAGATAAATTTATGGAATTTGCAAAAAAAGAATTTCCTGCAGAACTCGAAATAGAAATAAAAGGAAAATGCAAAGAAGCAGGAGGAGAGTGGAAAAATGAATGTAACGAAAACGAGATAGATTATAAAGAAGCTTTGGATCTGGATTCTGCAGAAAAAAAATGTTGTATAAGAAAAGATTTAGAGCCAACAATAAAAGTAAGCAAAATAAAAGAAAGAATAGAAGAACTTTATGAAGAAGGTAAACTCTATAGAGATCAGTTGATGAATATCGTTTCCGAACTTTACTTGTTTGTCGAATGCAAAAAAAAAGTAATAGACTATGAATCTGTCATATGTAAAAAAACAGAAGAAGATATTTATGGAATTCTAAAACCTTTGCACGATTTCGTATATATTCCTTCGAGAAAGGATTTGGCTTCCAAATTTCCAAAATTAAAAAATTTGTTAGAAACTCCCTACTCCTCTTTTTCTCTTACAGAAATCTCCCTTAGGGAAATGCCTGTAGAAAAAGGAAACATAAGAGAGGTCACCGACAATCCGGAATGTCCTAACGAGACACATTATTTTACAATCGGAATTACCACAGAGGGTCGGACACTTCTCATCTTGGAAAACCGGGGGGAGAATCATTACGCAATAATTAAGGGTTATGTGTTTAAAGGAGAAAAAATTAATTGTATGGAAGAACTAAAAGTAGAAAAATTGGGAATAAAAAATACTATTATAGTTGCTATAGATCCGAAAGAATGTGGAAACAACCGCATGATAGATCCTGAAATAAAGTTTTGGGAAAAAGGTCCTTACGAAGGATTAATAGCCCTAATGCCTATAATACCTCAATCAGGTTGGTATTTGGCAACACAAAGTTACACCGGTCTTGAAGGAGAACTTTCTGCTTACAAAGCTTCTGGAGATCTGAAAACTTTCTGGGTTTGTAATGTAGGCCCTGACGGAAAAGTAGATTTTGATTTTAACAAGGGTCCAAAAGATAAATGCTGTACTTTGGTATCTTTCGCTATAGAAACACAAATAATTCCTCCTTTTGATGCCAGTGGTTCGAAAGATCTAATCGAAAGAATAAAAGAGTGCGCTAGAAATGCAAAACAAGAATACGAAAAAAGAAAAAAAACAATCGACACAGGTAGATGTGGGGTCTACAAATTGGGAAAGCCCCCTGTTTTGATTCCTTCTTTAGAATGTGAAGATTTCATGAAGCCAAGCGATTGTCATTTGCTTTACAATTTATGTGATCCAGTAATATGCCCTGCTTCAAGATGCAATTTTGGAGGTAAATACTACACAGAAAACGTCATAGCAGAAGGGGTTATTGGTTCGTTACTTTTATGTCTGCCAAATTTCGATGAAGGTCGCGGCGTTCTTGTTCCGATATGCTTAAGCGGCTTGCACAATGGTTTAGATTTTTTAAATTCTATAATAAAAGCTTATAGGGATTGCCTACAAGAACAATTAGAATCCGGAAAAACTGTTGGAATATGTGATGAATTACACAGTTTCTATGTTTGTGATTTTTTATGGCATAATATGGGGCCTTTGTTAAGATATGGTATTCCGGAAATTACCGCTCCTTTGAAAGGGGGTGGAGAATATGCTTCTTTTTCTGAGTCTTGGAAAAACATGATCCAATCTTTAGATTATTTTACACAAGTATATGCCCCAAAAACAATTCAGGCTTTTAGAGAGAAATCAACTCAACAAATCGGGAAAGAAGTTTGCAAGCGTTTCATTTCTATTGTCTACCCTTCACCCGGTAAATTCTTGGAAGAAATTTCCAAACCAGAAATTTATCCGACAGCTTTTGCGACTTTGCAGGAAATTCCAGGAACAGGAATAACACCACAATCCCATTATAAAATATTTTATATAATAAAAGCAGGAGATCGCGGGATCTATTATAGTGTTTATCTAAGAAGCCCTGCAAAACCAGGTTTTTATGAAATTCCAGAACAATACTTCTTGCCGCCTCCTGCCACGGGCTACTTGCCTGCTGGAAAAACGATAGCAGAAACTCCTGATTTTTTTGCTCCCTCTGGTTACAAGGAAATTTGTATAAGAATAGACGGAAAAGACTATTGTGATTTTGGAACAGTAAGTACGAGTTTTGCCATAGAAGAATTGCAAAACATCTATTTACGACACCAACTAAAAAGAGAAATAAAAACAACAAAAGAATGCATAGCTGGAACTCCTAGCATAATACCTGTAGCAACATTAAATTTACAACATATCCTTCAAGAGGGCATATCTCCGGCGCTTTATAGACGAGGTATAGAAAGAATATGTTCTAGTAGAGACCCTGACGAAGGAACAGGAGAGGATCGTTACAAAAGAATAGGTTATTGTGATAATCCAGAAATAGGCTGCTGGCTAGACATGGAATCCGTAAATAGAACAATTTCTGATTTAAAAATCAGACAAGACGTAATCAATTACTCACAAGAAAAAGATTATGTATATGTTATGGAAGTTTTGGGACTCGACCATCCACACGTAACAGAAAATAACTTAACAGAGATCGAAAAAGAAATAATCTCTCTAGAAAATGAATTCGAAAAAGAATTTGAAAACCTTCTGAAAAAAAAGAAAGAAGGAGAAGAAATAGATGGAAATTATAAAAAAGTAATCAATGAAAAAAACAATAAAATAAAAGGATTAACTGAAACGCTCCAAAGAATAATAGAAAGAGCATACGAAACAGAACATAAAGCAAGAGCAGAACTTTATCTTGCTACAGTTCTAGAATTAAGAGCAAAATTCCTTGGTGCTGCAGAAAAAATTAGACTTGAAATTCAAAAAGAAAAAATTATAGAAAAAGAAATCGAAGAAGAAAAGCAGGTAGAACAAAATTTTGCAGTAGGAACTGTAGTTTTTAGTGAGATGAAAAAAAATAATTATGATATAACAGAAAAACAGATCGAAGAATATTTAAGAACAAAGAACATCCCAGATTCTCCTTTCAAAAAAAATACCAACGAATATGCGGAATGGTTCTATGAGTATGGTACACAGTATGATATAGATCCTGCGTTTGCAATTGCTGTTGCTGCACATGAAAGTAATTGGGGGAGAAGCGAACTAGCAAAAAATAAAAAAAATTTATTTGGAATTAAAAAGGGAGAATACAAAAGCTACCATAGCCATGAAGAGAGTATAAAAGATTTTTATGAGCTTATCAACACAAAATACGTCAAAGGAAGTTACAATCAAAAAACTCCTGCACAAATAATTTGTTTTAAAGATAATAAATACAAACCAAAAGACTTCGGAGGTCATTGTTACTGCACAAATGAACCTGAGAAACCTAAAAACACTGGATGTCCTAAATGGCTTGAAAATGTCATCAAAATTAGAAGTGAAATTCAAGAAGCAGCAAAACGTGGAGAAATAAGCGTGTCTTCTATGGAATGTAGTCAGAGGATTGTAGAAATAGCAAGAAAAGGACTTGATTGTGATTATGAATTAGGCGCTCCATTAATAGAAAACCAAGAACCAAATTGTAAAAACGAACCTAAAACAAAATTTGACTGTGGCTCTTTTGTGTACTGGGTCTATAACTATTATGCTCACAAATACAACGATCCCTCAATGAAAATTAAAGAAAGAACAGCAAGCAAGATAGCGGAAAATTACGGAATATTAGTTAGTGATAAACTAGGATCTAATGCTAGGCTCGAGATTAATAAGCTGCAACCAGGGGATTTATTATTTTTTAGAGGAGCTGAACCAAAGGGACCTTATGAAATTGGTCATGTAGCAATTTATGCTGGAAATAATAAAATAATCCATGCAAAAAATAAAGAAAAAGGGGTAGTTGAAGAGGATCTTAATGACTATGATCCTCAAGGAATTAAGTTTAGAGGAGCAAAGAGGTTATGCAAAGAAATAATGCCGAGAGAAGGACTAAAATGTATAGCCGATAGTGCTAGTGAATGCAAAGCAGTAAAAGGTTGTTGGTGGGACTCTTATAATAAGGAATGTAAAAAATGTCCTGAAGAATGTGAAGGGCAACGAACTGGATTTTTGGGTTTTGGAAAAGGAATTTATTTCAGAACAAAAGAAGATTGCGAAGAGCAAGCAAGAGACCAGTGCAATCTTGAATGTTTGTTTGTAGAAGTTAAGGAAGAGAAGTGTTACAGTATAGAAAAATTAACAGCAAAAGAAATTTCTCTCAAAATGACAACAATTGATACGTTAAGCATAAAAGAATTAGAAAAGCTAAAAAGCATTATAGAAAACAACAAAATCATAGGGCTTAATTTCAAACAAAGACAATTACAAAAAATAGACGCAAGGCTCCAGCAATTGCAGCAAAAAATAGAAAAGGTTTTTCTCGTTTCTTCTGTCAACAATGGTATTTTCAATGAAAAAGACAAACTTGTTAATTTTAGTGATAAAGTAAAAATTTGTGCTGTACTTCAAACACCAGAAAAAAGATTTTCTGCAAAAGAAGTAGCAGAAAAAAATACCTTTGGCATAGAAGAGTGGAAAGGCCAACATCCTGAATTTAAATGGTATAAGATTGTTCCTGAAGCCAGGAGTTATGATGGCGAAAAAGTACGAGAAGGCGAAGAAATAATTACTTATAGTGATAATTTAATTTCAAGTAATGACTGGTGTATAGAAGCAGAAACAAAAGAAGGAAGTTACTGGTATAGGGTTGAAATAAAACTCAATAATAAACAGTATTTTTCTCCAGGAACACCAGAAGATTTGCAAGGAAAAATCGGAGAATCGTGCGGGAACAACAACAAAAATTATTATTGTGGTATCGAGGGAGTTTTGAGAGTAAGCAGAAAATCTTCTCATCCTAATAAATTCATAGCAACGATCGAGTCTTTCAAGAATGTTCCATTCATAGCACCTACACCATTTATAAGGAAAGATACAAAAAATTATTCGTTGACTCAACTTTATAAAGGAATGGAATGTAATACTCTCATTGCTGCTGCTTATGAATTAGCTTACAACACAGCTCTTCAATGGGAAGTTCATGACAAAATAGAAAATTTTATTAATAGATTCGGAAAAATAAACCAAAAACCAGAATCTGTCTCTAATCTTGCTGGTTATGATCTTGAAGTTGGAGATATCCTCTTTTTGTATAATGCAGAAACAAAAAAACATGAGCATTCTATAGTTATTTCAAAAATTGTTGAAGACAGATCTCTCGAAAATGAAATAATATATACTGCTTCTGGCTGTAGTGGTTCAGGACAAAAAAAAGAAAAAGGAGTTACAGTAATTAGTGAAGGAAATATATGTAAAACTGTACTCAGAAGGTATAATACAGCATATGCTACGCTTGTCAAACTAAGAGCAATCTCTTAGCTATCAAAAGTTTCTGTCATCGCCTTTTGTTTTATCATCGTTATCGAGTGGAATTCGCACTTCATATTTTGGTTGTACGCCGTTGCCGTAGTATATGTTAACTTCCTGTTCAACTTTAACGTTTGGAGTTAGGCCTTTTTGACAATCTCTTCTCCCCCTGTAGTTGTTTTTTTCTTTATTTTTGTAGCTTTCTATTATACTATCTATTTTATAAGTATTCTTTAAGATATCGATTAACTCTTCTTTCCCAACCCTACGTAATTCTTCCATTAATGTTTGATAGTCTCTTATTTTATTTATCTGATCAGCTATCTCCTTACTAACTGTTTTTTGATAAAGAGGAACTCTCTCGTCTCTTTTTTCGCAACCTCTTGTAGCAAGGCTCAATGCTAAAATTGAGGCTAGGGTCAGTCCAGCAGCTCCACCAATAACCGACGCTACTAACTTCCCAGGATGTTTATACCAAGGTTGTTCTTTAGACTGTTCACTTTTAGACTTTTTGCCTTTACCTTTACCAGCCATTTTAGTTTCACCTCCTAAAAGTAGTAAGAAAACCCCACTTATAAATCTTTCGGTTGTTGTAACTATAAAGAGATGACTATAGCAAAAGAAGAAAGAGGATCTATTTCAAATACTTCCAAAAAGAAGGATCAAACTCAATGTTTTGTCCTTTTTTCAGTTGATTTTCGCACCCGTACTTTGTTGTTATCTCTTTCAGCTCTTCTTGTATTAGCTGCTCAAAACAAATTTGATTTATGTCAATCCTTCTTTTGGAAAAAAATTTTTCATAACAAATTTTTATTTGTTTTTTTAACCCAAGACAAGGGTAATACTCAAATCCCAATTTTGTTACTCTACCAAGCTGATCTTGCCAATACCAATACTTTGGTTCTGATATTGGTTTTGGTTTTTCTATGACTCTTTCAATTATTTTTACTTTTTCTATAATTTTGTGTTGTGGCTGAATATAATAGTAAGTGCAATTAAACAACAATAAACAAGTAGCTAATACTTTTTCCAATTTATTTTTGAGGTTCATGTCATATTTATATTTTCAAACTTTAAATTTTTAATTGTTACAAAGAAGAAGGTATGCGGGAGGTAGGATTCGAACCTACGAAGCCACTGAGGCAACGCGTCTTGAGCGCGTCCCGTTTGACCGCTCCGGCACTCCCGCATAAAATATCAAAATTATCAGAACTTATAAATTTTTTTAGAAATTAAGAAGACAGAATGAATCTAGGTGTTCTTCCGAAGAAGAACGTCAGTCAGCACCAAAGTGCCAAACTGAAACCCCTAGATTATTCCTGTCTTCTTTTTTTAAAAGAAAAAGAATTATATAAAGTTTTAGGTTAAACGAGGGCAGCTTATGCGCTTCCCTCTCCAAGAGGAGAAGTACAACGCATAACGCAAGCAGCTTAACTTCCGAGTTCGGATGGGATCGGGTGTTTCCTGCTTGCTATGGCCGCCCTCCACTATTAAAAGATTCTTAGTTTTTTAAAACTTTTCAACAGCATAAATTATATTAATTATTTCTCTATAAAAAATTCATGCGAAAAAAAGTTTCCGAAGAAATAAAACAAAAAATAGAATTTTTATTGAAAAAAGCAGAGGAAGTTAGCAAAAAAAATCCTGAAGAAGCAAGGAGACTCATAAAAAAGGCGAGAAACATAGCAAAGCACAACAACTACCGAATTCCAAAAGAGTGGCGAAGCAAATTTTGCCGTAAGTGTAACTCTTTTTTCGATGGAAAAAATATAAAAATCAGAATAAGTAAGGGAAAAATCTCTACATGTTGTTTGGAATGTAGCAACATAACAAGAAAAAAATTCAAAACTTCTTAAATTTGCTTATCAAATGCAATAAATCAACATGCCCCAAGAACATCGCTCTACAGCAATATCTTTCAAGTCCAAGTTCATCGAGCACTTTTCCAGGATCTTCTCCTTTTTCTACTTTTTCTTTGAATTTTTCCCACAAATGGGCTATCGGCTTTCCACAGCTAAAGCATCGTATCGGGATTATCATTTTCAAAAGATGTGATAAAGATTTTTATATTTAACGGAATCTCTACCTATAACTTTTTTGCCTTCTCGCTCTTGCTTTGCTATCACAAGGTTTTCTTGTTTCTTTTCTTCTTGTATCTGCAATAAGAAGAAAGCGATCATAAGAAAGAAATGCTTTCTTCAATTCTGGTTTTTTGAAATAGGAAAGTATAGCTCTTGCTATAGCAAGTCTTGAAGCTTCAACTTGCCCTTCTATGCCCCCTCCTTTAACATTAACTTCAATATTTACTCCTTCTAGTTCTTTTCCTAAAATAGGTTTAGCTAAAATGATCGGCTCTTGTAAAGCAAGTTGTTGTAATTGATTAAAAAGTGATATTGGTTTTTTATTGATTAAAATTTTTCCACTACCAGGTTTAATTGTCGCCTTTGCTATAGCTTCCTTTCTTTTTCCAGCAACAACAACTTGTTTAGATTTTTTCATTTTTGCCTTATTAAGTTAGATAATTCCGCAAGGCTTATATATTTTGTTTTTACTTCTTTGCTGCTTATTTTTACCACTTCTCTATTTTTGAATTCATCAGGTACTCCTAAGAAGCATTTAATTCTTTTGAAAGCTTCTCTTCCCCTCGTTTTTTTCCACGGAAGCATCCCTCTTATTATTCTTCTTAAAATCATTTCTGCTCTGCTAGGAAATTTTGGTCCTTTTTGTACTCCTCTTCCTAGTCTCCTCCTTCCCAAATATTTTTCCAAAACTTTTTCTTGAGATCCTATTATTATCGCTTTTTCAGAATTAATTACATATACCTTATACCCTAAGAGGGCTCTTTTTGCAACAAAACTTGCAAGCCTTCCGGCAACAGCCCCTTCGGCATCGACAATAATTTCTTCATTCATATTATAACTTTGAAGTCTTTTTTACCTTTTTTAACAAATTCTTCCATATTCATAAAATTAGATCCTGAATTCTTAATTGTTTCCAGAGCTTTTTTGGAAACTCTGAAAGCTACTATATTTATTTTTTTTGTCAATCTTCCTTGAAGAACTTTTCCAGGAACAATGATCGTTTCTCCCTCTTTGCTGTATTTGTCTATTTTGCTCAATCCTACCTCTATACGTTTTTTTGTAGGAAAAGCAAGATATTTAGCAACAGTCAAGAATTTAGGTTCTTTCTTTGATTCTTTCTTTAGCAAAAATATTACTTTTTTTAATTCTTCATTTTTCCTTTGTGCTTTTTTGTTGATCTGTGTTTTGCTTATCATTTTATGCGGGGAGCAGGATTCGAACCTGCGCAGGCACTTAGCCACGTGGTCCTTAGCCACGCCCGTTTGACCGCTCCGGCATCCCCGCATAATAGACAGAAAACAACTATATTTAAATTTTCTTCAAATTCGATCCCTCTAAAAAAAGAATCATTTCACAACTTTGGCAAGCTCTTTCAAGTTATCGTTCAAAACTTCTAAAGCTTCCGCAAAGATTTCTCTGGGAGTTTTTTGCCCAAAGCTTTCAACATAAAAAATAAAATTTTCTTGGCTTGGAATGATACTTATTGCATTTCTATGCTCGCTGCATAGCTCGACACATGCTTCACACATATCACATTTCATCTGGTCTATTGTTAATGTATCATCTTTCAAAATTATTGCTTTTTTCGGGCAAATTTCTATGCATTTCAGGCATTTATCGCATCCCTTTATAGAAAATTCTGGTAAAGCCCGAAACCAAACAATGCCTGGGGAAAATTTTGTGTGTTCTGTTGCTTTTCCCAGAATTGCTTCCGCAGAAAATTCTAGTTCTTGATCTTGGGAAAGAAAAACAAGAGGCATTTCCTTGAACACTATTTCACACCCTTTTGTTTCTAAGTCTGAAGCATAAACTGTCCTTGGACCTTTAGTTTTTAATTTTAGGGTTGCTGTACATTTCATACATCCTTTTCCTTTACAGGAGCATTCTTCCCTAGAAGTAAAAGTTTTCGAAGCTTTCAAAGGAATTAAACCAAGTCTATGGGCAAGAATTTCGTCATAAAGAGCAGAATCATTCTTATAAAATTCTACCGTATCGATAGCAAGAACAGGTATTTCATAAACAGAACGCCTTATCGTATTTGCAAAACTAAAATTTATACCTCCCAAAACGAAAGAAAGTTTTTCATCACTTTCGTGAATTTTTTCTATTTTCATTTTATACCCTCCTTCCTCTCTTCCCTCCTTTTGGCTTTGGTCCGCCTCTTGGGATGGGAGTTATATTTGTTATGTTCAAAATTTTTAAACCTTCTTTTGCAAGCGTTTTGACTGCTGCATTAGCACCTGGCCCAGGAGATGGTGCAAGTTTTCCTCCTTTTCCTTTAACATAAACAAAAAGACTTGTTATTCCCAATTCTTTTGCTTTTTCTGCCGCACGCTTGGCAACAAACATCGCAACAGTAGGGTTGGCTTTTAGTCTATCGTGTTTAGTAACCTGCCCCCCTGAAACTCTTGCGATCGTATTTCCTGCAAGATCTGTTATGTTAACTATTGTATTGTTATAAGTGGCTTTTATCTTCGCTATTCCGATTATTTCTTTTTGCTTTGTCATTTTTATTTTTTTGTGATCTCCTTTTCTTCTTCTATTTTTATTATGCGACCAGGTACGTCACAAATTCTCCCTCCTATTTTAATTTTCCTATGAGTTATAAGTTGTCTTGCCTCTCTTATTGTTCTTGCAAGGTTTTTTCTGAAAACAACAGTCTGAAGTCTTCTTTCTAGTATGTTCTCTTTCGTAAGAGCAAGAACATCATCCAAAGTTGCGTCATTTTTTATCAACCCCAGAGAAGCCAGACGCTTTAAGAAATCTTGTTGCTTTTCTGGATGGAGTATCATTTTCTTTGCCTGTTCCCTAATTTTCTTTAATTTAGCTTCGGCTTTCCAAATTTCTTTTCTGTTTTTTAGACCATATTTCTTCACAAGCTCTTTTTCTTCAGCTATCCTTGCTGCATCATAAAGTTTTTTTGGCCTTTTGTATTTTTTTCTTGGTCTTCTTGGATCTCCCATTTTACCTTGACACTTTTGGCTTTTTAACTCCTTTTACTCTTCCAGAAACTTTAGTCCTAAAATGCGATCTCGTTCTTTGCCCGCGAACAGGTTGTCCTAATATATGTCTTATTCCTCTATAGCATTTAATTTTTTTCAACCTTTTTATATCAAGATCTCTTCTCAATTCAAGATCAGAGGTTATTAAATGCATATTCCTACCAGTTTCGCGATCTTTTCTTCTGTTCAAAAGCCATTCCGGAACTTTTGGTTCTTTTATAAAATCTAAAATTTTTTTTATTTCTTCTTCAGACAAAGAGGACATTTTTCTTTTCTTGTCGATGCCAAGAGCATTGCATATGGCATTAGACATGCTCCAAGAAATTCCTTTTATTTTAGTAAGCCCAGCATAAACATTCATGTTTCCAGGGATGTCCACAGACGCTATCCTGACTATTTGTTTTTCCTTTTCCATTTTTTAACTTGTGAAAAGTTTATGCCTTACCTCTTGCGTCAATTCTTCAAATAATCTTTTCTCAACTGCTTTTTTAGGATCTGGGATATTTTTAAGTCTTTGCTTCATTTCCTCAAAACTTACAAATGGTTTTTTCTCTCTTTCTTCGAGTATCTTCTTCGTGTACTTTTTTCCAAAACCAGGAAGCAATTCTAGTTGGTGCACTCTTTTATTTATAGCTTCGCATGTATTAAAAAATTCCACGAATCTTTTTTCTTGTTCAGAAATAATTCTTTCTATAAAATCTTTCAATTGGATTTTCGCAGTTTCAGTCAATTTTTCTTTTTGTAATTTTCCTTTTATAAAAAGAATTTTATCCCTTTTTTCCTGACCAATATAGACTTCTTCTTTTAATTGTAAATTTACATTCCGTTTTGGAACAAGTTCCAATAAAGTAAAATGTTGCAAGCCTATGGCTTGCGCTATGGGCGTCCTTTTTGATTCGAAGGGATAACCGTTTGGTAAAAAATCTAAAATTATTGCCCTCTCTTCTATCATTTTTACTTTTATTTTTTATATTTGTTAACGACTTCGAGTATTTTTTGGATTTCATCTTGTTTCAATGAACTTTGACTAAGGATTTTTCTTACGTCTTCGGCATCTTCTGGAAATATATCTATAATTTTAATTATTTCTTCTTCCCCTAACCCTACTATTCCTAAATCTTGGAGGTCTTTTTTGAGTTGTTTTGCATTACTTGGGGCAATCTTTACAAATTTTTTTATAAAAGCAACTAATTCTTTTGCTTCTTCTCCTAAGAGTTCCTTTACTTCTGCCATCGATAAAGGTTTTGCGCTTCTTATCATTTTCTTTTTGCTTTTATTGGTTTTAAATGTTCGGGGGTTGTAATTATTTTTTTTAAAACTTTACCATTTAAAAATTTCACCACATAAGCTCTTCCTTGTTTTCTTTCTATGGTTCCTGTTTTTCCATGAAAACGTTTTGAAAATTTTCCTTTTGGCTCTGAAATATCCAAAACAAGAGCTACTTTTTCGCCAGGTTTATATTCATAAAAATACTTCGAAAGGCTTTTTTTACCCTTTGCTCTTATCTTTTTTTTTGTTTTCATTTTTTGAATTTATGCTTCGTTTCCGCTATTATTTTTTCTAAAAGTTCCTCTAAAGCTTTATAAAGATTGGTATCTTCTGATTTTGCTGCAATTGCCTTTCCTTTGCTAAAAAATAAATCTGCATTTAATTCATGCGTTATCCTTGTTTGGTGTTTGTATTTGTGTTCATGCTTCTTTAAGTTTATTACTAAAAACTGGTAAGGTATCTTTATTTTTTTTATTCTGTTTAAAACAATTTTTTTTATTATATCTATCTCTTTTTCATCTAAATCATCGAAGCCTCGCAAACTTATTTCTTCCATTTTTTATTTAAAAAAGTATAGTTTAAAATTTTATCCAAATAGTTTTTTCAGTATATCTAAAGTATAGAGAATGGTTGCTAACGCTTGCTCTCGCGAAGGATCGAAAGGTTTTGTTTTTTTATGTACGGAATGTATTCTTAGTTGATTTATTAAATGTATTTGGTTGTTTAACCCTGGATCTGTATCAAAACCTTCTTCTTTCAATTTCTTGATTAGATTCCCTAGTCCTATGTCTGGCGCTTTTTCCAACAAATCTTTAGAAGTAATCTCGAAATATTTTCTGTGCAAAGCTATTTCTAAGATTTTTCCGCACAAAATCAGAACACTTCTATAACAAGAATTCTTGAAACACGTTTCTATTTCGAAAAAATTTTTCTTTATTTCTTGCTCTATTTCTTTCGGAAGTTTAGGTAATTCGAGTTTCATATCTTTTCTTTGCTCTTCTTCTTTCAAGGAGAGAAGTATCTCTTTTGCTTTAAGAAAAGAACTAAAATCTTTTTTTTCTAATGTTTTCTTCAATTCTTCGGCTTTTTTTGAATCCGTTAAATTTTCTATTATTTTGGAGGCAAGTCTTTCTATTTCTTTTAAGTTGTATTTATGTTTTAAATTCTTGTACTAAATTGTTTTTCCAGTTTGGAAGAAGCCTTCTCTCAAAAAAGAATCTATTTTCTCTATTAATTCTTCAATTTCGTACATTTTGATTAAGTTTTTCTTCTTCGATTTTTTCACATTCTTCTATATAAGGACAATAATCACAACGCCAATCCTCCAATTCTTTAGGAATATCTGGAATAACATTTTTTTCTAGCAATTCTTTAAGTTTATTGAATTCGGAAAAAACTTCTCTTACTGTTTCTTCATCATAGTCCAATACAAATTCCTTGAGCTCTTGTGTGTCTTTGTTTTCGTAAATAAGTATCCCCTTCTTCATTTTGAAAAAATAGAGATAGAGCTGTAATTGCTTAACATGAGCAGGATCTGGTTTTTCTTTTTTGAATTTAGCAGAATTAACGCTTTTTATTTCAACAACATAAGGCTCTCCTTTGATACTTATTATTGCGTCTGCCCTTCCATGCACAAGATCATTATTTGGTATTTCTACTTCTACGGCATTGACCAACCCCAAAGAAAACAAAGCACCTATTATTCGCATATGGGTATAGTCTCCATGTTCTAAAACGCGCAAAGTCCTTGCATCCAACTCTTTTTTAGGATATCCTTTAAGGGAAAACCAAACCGCCCTAGGACATTTTCCGGCATCCGAAACATAAAAAACATTTTTTTCCTTGTCGCTCTTTTTTTGTTTGTAAAACTCTTCGATGAGTTCTTTTATCATTCTTAACTTAAACAACAAAAGTTTTTTAATTTTTTTTTCTTATATTTTAGTAAACACATCAAGTAAAATAAGGTTTAATGATTGACTTAAAAACGATTTTTAATAATAAATGCAAAGACTTATAAAATTATCTGAAAAAATCGAAAACTTAGCTGAGTAATTCGTCAAGAGGGTTCTTGATTTTTTTTAATTCTTCTATGCTGACGTGAGTATAAATTTGTGTTGTGTTTAAATTTTCATGGCCGAGCAGTGCTTGAATGAACCTTATGTCTGTTCCGGACTCTAACAGATGCGTAGCGAAACTGTGTCTTAATGTGTGTGGCGTTACTTTCTTTTTGATTTGTGATTTTTCTGCAGCTTTTTTTATTATCTTCTGAATATTCCTTGTTGTTAAGGGTTTTTCTTTGGAAAATACATAAACCCTAGAAGGATCTTCAACATAAGGCTCTAACTCCCGTGCTAATTTCTCTGATAGAAAAAATATCCTGTCTTTTTTGCCTTTCCCTCTGCGAATCCATCCGATCATTTCTCTTAAATTTATATCTTTACACTTCAAATTTACAAGCTCGCTCACCCGCATTCCAGTAGAATAAAGTAATTTTATTATCAATTTTGATTTTTTAGTTTTTGCTGCATCTATCAACTTTTTCACTTCTTCTTTCGTAAGAACTTCTGGTAATTTTTTCTCTTTTTTTGGAAGTTTCAACTTTAAAGGTTTTTTTAAAACTTCTGAAAAAAAGAATTTCAAAGAAGAAGCGGCCAAAGCTATCGTGCTGGATGATTTATTAAAAAAAGAGGCTAAAAAATTTTTAGCATCATCTTCTGTAAGCTGAGTTACATCTTGTTTATTTTCTAAAAATTTCTTAACGAACCAAACATAATTCTTTATTGTTAATTCGCTGCTTCCTCTTAGTCTTAATTCAGTAAT
>JANXDM010000007.1 GCA_025058615.1 Candidatus Pacearchaeota archaeon
ATCGGGGCAAACAATGTTGTGGATGAATTTCTAAAGGTTTATTAACCAAATCCCACCCATACCATTTCTCAGTCTGCTCGCTCAAATCTTTATTAATATCAAAACCTACTTCTTTCAAAAGATTTCTAACATTTGCAGGATAGGTTTGATCTTTCCACTGCTCCCACCAATAACAAAAAGGGTTTTCGTTGCATTCTTTTTCATCAGTAATGTTGGCACAACCCATCCATAAATTAGGAATGCAAACTGCCGAATGCATCGTGATCCACCTGCAACCACTACTACTCTCACATTCTGATTTAGTAGTTTTTTTAAGACATTCGGTACTTTCTCCAAAGCATCCTCCTGATACTCCTACACATATGCTCGTCTTTCCCTCACCGCAAGGCTCAAGATATTCTTTTCCATAAATACAATATCTTCTCCAATGTCGTGAACCCCTTGCAGAAGTCCCATCTCCAAGATCTAAAGAAGTATCATATACGCACCACGAACTTCCGTGAGGAACAACTAAACCTTTTCTCTCAGGTGGAAAAACACTATATTTCAAATTCTGAAAAGAAGTATTATCTTCAAAATTGCTATAAATACTGCTGCATTCTCCGCTTTCGCATTGGTTTGTCTCGGGGTTGCAAAAACCTTCGCATTGTTGCGCAATTTCATCTATATAAACATTGCCGCATGTGTCTGTCTTGTATAAATCTGGAAAGCCTTCCACGCATTTCTTCGTTTCAGAACCCTCACAATCACATCCTGGAATGTTTTCGTAGCATTTCTTGTCTATAAACGCCCCTCCCTTCGCTTGACACTCTTGTGCCGTGATATATTCACAACCAGCATAACTCTTGCAGCAACCCCTCTGTTCTTGATAAGCTAACTGAATACAAGAAAGCTCATCGGAAACGCTATCGTCCCAGAATCCGCCATAAACAAGTGAGCAAGTCAAATTTGTAGTCCAAATTTTTTGCAAACCAACACTACAACAACCATATTTACAAAGAGGATCTTGGTTGCAGCTTTGATCACCAGGAATAAATTTCAAGGCCGAATTTTCAGGGCATTGCGAAGCGATTGCATTTTTGTTACAAAATCCTTGTCTATCTATACAACAACCTAATCTACAAATGTTTTCACAACTCTGGTTTACATACCAGCTACCAGCGGAGGTGTTGCATTCATCTTCGAAAGAAATCTGACATCTAGCCCCACTTTTCATAATTTCACAACAACCAAGATTTTGAGCAGAAACAAAAGGAATCAAGTTAAAAAAATCAAAAATTTTTTCCAAAGCAAGAATAATTTTATCTATTTTTTCGTTCGGCTTTATTTCTCCATTTTCTATTCTAAATTTCAAAGCAGAAAAAGTGAAAGGAGTGCTTACCACCAAGATGCACAAAAAAATTACTATTATTTCTTCTTCGGCTTTCTTCATTTTATAAAACTCCCGGAGGCAAAACATAGTTTCTTACTGCAAAGACAAACTCTTTTCTTGTTTTTCTATCTCGAAGCGTGTAAATTATACTTCCTTCGCTTGCTCTGAACTTTTCTATTTCTATCCAGTAATTTCTCAACATAAAAGCCACGGGATCGAAATCAGCGTTTGTTATTTCTTCATGAATTATTTGCTTCGAAAGGAGGACAAACTCAAAAAGAGGCCATGTAAGATAAGGATTGTATTCTAAGAACTCTTTTTTTTCTTCTCCTTTTTTAAGAACTATCTTGCATTCTATAGGAACGTTGACTCTTCCTTTCGTCAAGTTTACAAAAAATTTAGGGGCTTCGCAAGAAGAAACATCGTATCCTTTTTTTCTTGCGTACTCTATAAATCTATTTATACAACTTGAAACAACATTTTCTTGTTTTAGTCTTTCTCTCAAAATAGTTTCTATGTTTTCTTTTAACAAAGGCTCTTGATTTATGCAAGGAACGTAAGGCTGTGTGGTGTAACAAAGATAGTGCCTACAAATATTTTTATAAAAGATGCAATTACCAAGCTCGAGATACCCCCCTTGGCTTGCGAGTTTTTCGACGAGAGGTTCCAAAGCGTTGTTTATGCAATCTTGAAGATATGCATGCGGATTCGTAGGCTCTTCATATTTTTTTATTTTCATTTTAGGATAGAAAAACAACAAAAAAATCGCAAGTGCTATAATAACAACAGCTATAATTATAAACAAAGTAATCTGCCCTCTTTTGTTCATGCTTTATTAGAAGAATATTAAGTTTAAAAAGTTTTTTAAAGACAAAAAACATAATAAAAAAATGGAAAAGATGATACTTCCTTTAATCTTTATTTTCATTTTTATTTCTGCATTTCTTGGATCCGCACAATTTGTATTTGCACAAGAAAGCCAGCAAGTAAAAAGAGCATACTCTTGGCTCCAAGGAAAAACAATTGGAAAATGGCAAAACTTAAGTCTGCAACAGCATGCTTTCTCATTGCTAGCATTGCAAAATATTTTGAATGCGAACCAAACGCAGAATGTAATAAAAGCATTGCTGGCAAAAAGCTACAACAACGGAACCTGTTTTGGCGTATCAAGAGCAACATCAGAGACAGAATGCACTTTGTTAGAAACCGCAATCGCAAAATTTGTTCTTGATGAATTTGCACAAGACACGAGAAAAGCAGAAGAATGGCTACTCAACAAGACAATCGTTTTTTATCCCTCGAGTGCTTATTTGCAAATTATCCAAGAAAGAGAAAAAGAAACAGAATGTAGAATCATTCATGAAAATGGAGTTTGCGACGTAAGGATAAAAAAAGATGATAGAATTGTTATTCTGCAACAGCAAGGTAATTGTTTTTCTTTAGAGCAGGCGTGGCCTTATGCTTTGAGAATAAACTTAGAATGTATGAAAAAAATTTTTAATATAACTTGCAACGAAAGCGCTAGTGTTAATTTTTTGTTCCAACAAACAGGTGAATGGTATCTCTTCGGAGAAACAAAATACTTACAAGTAGAAAATCAGACACCAGTAGAAGTCAAGAGTTATTGTATAGGAATAAGAACCTGCAATTACGAAGCGACTTTGTGGTCTGCTATTTCCTTAAAAGAAAAAACAAACCTTTTTTTACCTTATTTGTTGATGCAGAAAAATTTTCCTGAGAACAAAAAATTTTTGCCTGACGCATTTCTCTACAGAATAACCTCTAGAGAAAGTTTTGCCTCGAGCCTTGCCTCCATCCAAAAACAAGACGGCCTATTCCAAGAAAGTAACAACAAGTACTACGATACTGCTTTGGCGTTTTTATTTGCAAAAGAAAAATTGAACGAAAGCAAAGCAAAAGAAACTTTATTGCAAGAACAAAAAAGACCTGGCTATTGGGAATGCATAGCATGTGATTCCATTAGAGATACTTCCTTGCTTCTCCGTGCGCTCTGGCCTTACCACTATATCATTTCAGAATGTGAAACCGAAGGGTTTGATTGTGTATCGAATTGTAGTGCTGCCGGAGGCCAACTTGTTCAATATTCTTGTGAACAAGGAGAATGTTGTAATCTAAGCAGTTACAGTTGTGAAGAACGCTACGGAACTTGCAAAGTAAGTTGCAACGCAAACGAAATACAACTAAGCTACAGTTGTCCTTCCGGAGTTTGTTGCAAGCCAAGGAGCAGGGCCTCCTGCATACAAGAATTGCGCGGCAAAATTTGTCTTTCCACGGAGAACTGCATGGATGCGCTAGGAAATATAATTCCTTTCGCGGAATCTTCTGATCCGAGATGTTGCCTTGGAAATTGCACGAGACAAGCTTGTGTAGAACTAGGAGGAGAAATTTGTTTAACCGAAGAAGGAAAATCTTGCTCTAATTGGATCATCGCAAACGAATTTTGTTGTAGGAGAGGACACTGTATCGAGGGATTGCTCCCCTGCGAACAACAAGGAAGAATATGCTCGAGAGACGAAAGTTGTGAAGGCACACTCGTTGTTGCAAGTAACACAAACAACGAAGCTATATGCTGCATAGGTAGGTGTTTGCCAAAAACTTGTGAAAACAAATGTGAAGAAGAAGAAAGGTGCAAAGGCGAAACATTCGAAACGATGGAAGGCCTTTGTTGCGAAGGAAAATGTTTGAAAAAATGCGTGGACTTGAACGGAGTTCCCTGTAATTCAACGAAGATCTGCAAGGGAAGGCTGGTAGAATCTTACGACTTCCAAAGATGTTGTATAGGAGTATGCAAACAAAAAAGGGGATTCCCTTTCTTTATTGTGATTATAGTTGCAGTTGCTGCTCTTTTTGCATTTTTCTTTTTCAAAAAATTCGGAAAAAAGAAAGAGGAAAAAAGTTTTCCTTTTGAAGGTTTTGAAAAGCATCCAAGAATTCAAAGGCCAAGCCAAATCGCGATGACGAAAAAAATTCCAATTCCGCCAAAGAGAATTTTACGCTAGCCGCTTTTTTTCCGCTTGTTTGAAAGCATAAGCAACTTGTTTTTTCGTCCATCCAGCAGCAAGCAATTGTTCTTCTATTTGTTTTCTTTGGATCCCTTGAGACAAGCTTATAGTTATGAAATTTATCAGTTTCGCCAAATCAGTATCTGTTAAGGGCTTTTTCTTTGGCTGTTTCCAAATAAAAAAAAGAGCAACAACAACACCAATAGCAATTATTATTCCTAATAAAACAATAAAGCTTTTGTTTTCTCTTTTTTTGTAATCATATCCTTCTTCTCTGACGTCCAAAGCTTCGAAAGAAGGAGAAACATAAAAAACAACATCTTGAAGCTCGAGGCGTGTAGGAATGGCAAAAGTGATCGTACTGCTTTTGGAAAATTTCATCGCAAGTGCGTTTCCTATCTGCTCGAGTTGTAAATTTTCTTTTGTTTTTATTCTGTGCTGAATTCCGGCAGGAGTTTCGAAAACAAAATAGAGCTCTTCTTCAGAAGAGGGCAACAATTTTATAGTTAATATTGTAAAATACATTTCGGTCCCATCGTCAAAATAAACTTTTTTGATTTCCGAGGCGAACTTCAAGGTTATGTTTTTTTGTTGCCACATATCGAGAGCAGCAAGAAATTTTTCTTCTGATCCGGTAAAAGTTTTTTCACTTATTTCTTCTATCTTTTCAAGATCAACTTTTTCAACGTCAAAAAGATAAGGGCTTTCTTGTAAAAAAGAAACTGTAGAAACTTTTACAGGTATTTTTGCAGAATCGAGTTGCTGTTTCAACAGAAGAGGATCTGCAGTATAAAGTTGTAAAGCAACATTGTTCAAGGTGTTGTTCAATTCGGTAAAGTTCAAAAAAAGAGCAGAATACCATGGCTCGAAAAGTGTGCTCGCATTTTGCAAAAGCACCTTTTTTTCTGTCAAGGTTTGGTTAAGTAATTCTCGTGTTATGTTGCTGACAATAGTAAAGCTTTTAGAGCCTTGCAGTCCTGACGCATCTTTGACTATTATTGTCAACAAAAAAGTTCCTTGCGAATAGGTATGGAAAGCCTCCGGAACATTCGTCGTTTCTTCTGTATTGTCCCCCCATTTCCATGTATAGCTAACCACTTCGCTTGCTGCCTCTTCGACTATGACTCGAAATTTTGTTTCTCTTCCTGGAACAACAAACAAAGGATAAACATACAAAGGCACAGGTACTCTTGCAACATTGAAATTTATACTTCTTTGAATTGTTCCTATGTTAATATTCAAAGTATAATTACCTTCTCTTTGAGGTGAACTTATGTTCAAAGGAGCAAGGCTCGCTTGTTGTGAAACATTAACCTTTGCATGAATTGCTTGTGCTTCGAAAAAATGATTGTTGAAAGCCGACCCGAATGAATGTGAATATTTCAAGAAAGGTTCTGAAACCTTAATACTCTGGTTCGATTTTGCTATCAGCCTTACCGGAATTACACAACCATTGTTGCAATTTCTGTTGTATCTCGCGGTTATGTAGTTTTGCAAGTAGTTCTGTAAATTTCCAACAAAAGTTTCTTCATCGAAGGTTATTTCTTCATTCATGGAAGAAAAACCATAATAACGCAAATAAATAGGGTAATCGGAATCAAAGTTTCTTCGTTCTTCTGGATCTCCAAAGAAACCGCAAGGGGAATCTGTCTCGAACTTTATTGTATAAGTTCCCCCAAAAGCAAGGACACAAACAAAAACTTCTCTTGATTCATTTATGAAAAAATTGTCCTCTTGGAAAGTTATCCTGCAATAATTGAAACCACTTTCTGCTTCTTCTATCGTGCAATTGTATTTTTTTCCATTCATAGGATCATAAAGTAAAAGCATCAAAGTTCCGTAGTTTTCATTGATAGCATTAACATAAACGCCGAGATCTGCTTTTCCTGTTTTTCCTATTTTTATTTTTTCACATCTTGGTGTAAGATCTAAAATAATATCTTGAGTGTTTATGTTCAAGAAGCATCCTGTAATAAAACCCGAACAATTTTTTTCTTCTGCAAAAGCAGTATATTCCCAATCTATGGCGTTATCGTCTAAAAGGTCCATTTTTATTATGCTGTCTTCGCAGCTAAACGTTCCTTGTGTGCTTCCGGTAATTTTGAAGCTAAGATTCTGAATTTCTATATTTTGTCCGGAAGGTATTCTGAAAGCAAAAAGTGCTTCTGAATCTTGTTGCATTTCGAAAGTTTTTTCCGAAAAACTTTTACTCGTAATATATCTAGAAGAGCAATCTGCAGGATCACAATTTTTCTGTACCCCCAATCTCTCTAAAAATTCTAACAAAGAAAGTTCGATTCTTTTATAGTATGGGGGTGTTGTTCCTACATTCTTTATTTCTATTATTACTTTTGTTTTCGAGTCGATATTTTTAAGATTAAAATCGAGTGAAGCGCTTATTGTTTGTTCCGGCCCAACAGCAGAAGGCATCGAAATGTTGAAATTGGATTGTGCAAGAGCATTGCTAGAAAAGATTATAAAACAAACAAGCAGTAAAAAAATTTTCACTTTCATTTTTTCTTTTTTATTAAAAAATAATAAAACATCATTATTAAAATTGCCGCAACAATAGCGTGCCATTCTGTAAAGAAAGGCAACGCCTCAAAACGAAGGCCGCATCTTTGTTCTATTGTTAAAGAAGGACAATTCTGCTGGTTTTGTAAAGCTGTATAGGTTATTTTTCTTTTTCCCTCTTTACAATCTTCTATTGTTGTTGTATAGGTGCATGAAACTTCTTGTTGTCCTCCTTGTCCTGTTTCCGGGATCCACGTTACATTCAAGTTACAAGCGCTACCATTCCATGAACACCTCGTAGCTATTGCTTCATATGTTACTCCAGAAACTTGCCTTCTTGTTCCTCTTATTGCAACAGCATCTTGTCCTCTTATTCCTAACATACACCCATCAACAGTACAAGCATTAGGATTGTTATAATCAATACACTTAGCTGGCCCAGGAGGGACAGGAGCACAATCTTTGCAATGATAACCCGAAAGTGAGGTAGAATTCCAATAGCAACCTCTTGTTTGGTCACATCCACTTTTGTTTTTTTCCCCGCAGATAAGTTGTTGTTGCGTAAGATCACATTTATTTGTTAAATAATTACAATACTTCCCTGTAGGACAACCACAAACAATACAATTGTCTGCTATGTTACAAGTTGTTCCGATACAATCACTCAAGTTACACCACCTCTCACTCAAACCATAATTTAAACAAGCTCCCGCAAAGACTTTTGTTTTTCCTTCTTTACAATGATAAAAACCAAACGTAACTCTATCGACGGTCGAATTCTCTCCATCGCTGGCGTTTAGTTCTGCTGTAATAAACTGATCTGAATAGTTTTTATCGTAAATATAATGAGTTATGTTTGTTGTATTGTAATAACCCGACTGTTTTTTTGTTCTGTTATTTATATCAAAAAACCAAGTTAGGTTAAAGTTGTTTGAAGGAACTGCATTGGAGTCAAAACTCTTTGAACCATTGAAAAATACACGAATGTTTCCATTTTGCAAAAGTTCCCCTCCAAAATTGTCCTTTATAATTTGACCATCCTCAGGATTAGAAATTATCGCTATAGGGAACCCTTCTCGCCATAAATAAATTTTAACATAGGTAGAATCCATAGTTGTTGCATTATTAACACTCAAGTTTATGTAAGTTGCCCCTAGGAAACTACCCAAAACTGTAGAAAAGTTTATGGTAGTATTTGCGTTCACGCTTCCTTGTGGATTATAAAATTCCCTGTATTTTCTCCATTCTTTCGTTAAATTACTATAGTACCATGTTTTGTTTGTTATAAAACCTATACTAGATTCTTTAAGCCATATGTTGCTAAAAATGTGCCAAACAGATTCATCTTGAGGATGTGTTATTATTGCTTTCATTTCTATTCCTTGCCATGCTGGAAAGAATGTGAAAGAACCAAAATTACCTTGTTTAGAAGCAAGAGGTATTCCTCCTCTCAAAATTACTGCATGAAGTGCATTTACCCTCTTTCCCCGACAACTCTCAGGAACCAAAACGGTCCAATTTCCTTTGCAAGAATATTGCCAAGGATATTGCTCACAAGAAATTCCTGCGTGCATGCTTACTTCACAAAAACCATTCATTGCAGACACTATTAGCGAATCCACATTTCCACAGTCGTTAGAAATGTTTGCCCTCAACTCAACTTTTTCATTGTTTTCGCAGCCATTGGTTTCACAGTAGTCAAAGATTTCCACATAATAAATTGAGCAACCCTGAGAATGCTCAAAAACAGTAATATTTTTGGAATCTTTTTTACTGATTATGCGGCCGTAAGGATACAAGACAGAAATTGTTGCATTTCCAATATTGCTTGCGTTAAATTCGGGCCAGCCGAATAGTTTGCCACTCTTTTTAACTACGCTGCTGTCGCTTGAATTATAAAAAGTTTCGTTATCAAAAGTGATGTTCTTTATCCAAGAGGTATCCCCTTTGGAAAAATTAGCATAAGCACTAACATTGAAAAGTGTGTTTTTTTGAATATACGTTGGCACTCCAAGCAAAGAAACATTTCTTAAAATAATAGCCTCGTTCGCGTCTGCAAATTTAAAAGAACCATATCCAAACGGAGAATAATTTTTTGCTGCGGAAAATTGAGAAGAAAAAATTTCTACATACATACTTGTGACTGTTTTGTTTAGACAGTGCGGAGGAACAGCAATTATTGAAAAATTTCCAGAGCAATTTGTATTGCTATCACATCCTATTTCCATAGGGTATTGACATTGCGCATCGGTACTATTGGCTACAAATTTCAATTTAGTAATCTTTAAAGAACAATTAAAAGTTGAATTTAAATGGATTTTATCCCCTTCATTCGCTCCGCATGCATTGTTATTATGACAATAAGGGGTTATGTTTGCTGTCTTTATTACGCATGCGCCAACATCGCAATCAGGGTCATAACAAATATTTTCTCTATCTCTCGAACATCGCGGCGAAAAACCTTGCAAATCAGAAAAATCTTCAGGACAAACACCATCGCTTTGACGATTACAAGAATAAATTATATTGTCAATTTTAACAGCATCGCAGCTTGTCTGTTGTGTTTGTGTTATTGTAAAAGTAAAATTCTGCGCCCATGCAGAATGGGTTTCATTTCTTGCTTCGCAATTCCATTTGTAAATACCTGGTTGGAGAGTCAGATTTTTCGTTAAAACTATTCTTTCTCCTTCTGTTGAATTTGTAAAATTCATATGCCATCCTCCAGACCAGTTACCATATAAGCTAAGATTTTTCAAGAGAGGACCCGTTGCAGAGCAATTGAAAGTTACGTTACAAAATGGAAAATCGCAAGAAATAATCGCGCCATTTAAAGGTCCGTGTAAAGAAACTTGTATTTGTTGCTGTTGTTGTAGAGGAACACACTCACCATTATGACACGTTCGGTTTTCTCTGGAACAATCAGAGCAGTTTCTTCCCCCACATCCTTCACAACTACAAGATAAATTTCCGATACATTCTTTATGGGAAGGATTTTTCCCATGACAATTAATTCCTCCATAACTTGGAACAAGTGGCATAACATTACACCAATTAGGTAATCCCGAAGGAAAGTTTGAACCACCCCCATTACAACTATAATTGCAAATACCATTTATTACACATCGTGAGCATCCATACTCAATACATGGAGAGCTGCAATTAGTAGGATCATTACAGATATTTCCCTCCAACTCATATGGAGAACACTCCACTCTAAGATTAGTCCCGTTATTTTCACAAATTCTGTTATATTTTATAGAGCAGTCGTTATCAAGGTTAAGTATCAACCCTCCTACATTGTTCTGGATACGATTATAGCTTATGTTAACGTAACTACATGAGCTAACAAACAAACCATCTTTGTAATTAAAAAAAATGTCATTCAGAAATATAGTTGTTAGATTGCTTTTTTCGACTTGAATTCCCCTTTCAGAATTATTATTTATGCTATTATTCAAGATTGTAGTATTTCTACTCGAATAGACATAAATTCCATCTTTATTTCCAAAAATTTCGCTATTCAATATTAGATTATTTACACTCGAATTGAAATAAACCCCTTGTTCTTGATTTTTAAAAATTTTGCTATTCAATATTATATTGTCTTGGCTTTCTTTAATTTTTATCCCAATCCCATCCCCCGTTGAATTATAAATTCTTGTGGCGTTGATTTTGTTTTTACCTCCTCCCTCAATTAGTATGCCTATCGAACTGTTAGAAATGCTAGTATCTTGTATTAAAATTTTTCTGCTCCCATCCAAATAAATAGCTTCACTCTGCTTATAAAATGTAGAATTAATAATTGTGAAATTATAACAGTTTTTTAATTCAATACCCCTATCCCCCCCACCAAAACGACAATTTTTTATAATAAAGTCAGAATAGTCCTTAAACCAAAAAAGTTCATCTGGGTCAATACCACTTCCATTAATCCAGTGGCCTTGGCAGTCTATTATGATCCCATCGTCTACTTCTCCTCCAGATTTAATACAATTTCCACCTGTTTTTATATCCGCTGTTATTTTGAGAATATCTCCTTTTTGGAGAGTTCCATTACGGAAATAACTATCACAAATTCCACAATCACTACAAGAGTATTCTGTCGCTGATATAAAGTTAGTAAAAAAATTGAAAACAACAAAAAAAATCAAAACATAAAAAAAAGACTTGTGGTTTTTCATTTTCATATTATTAGCTCTACCAACCAATTTATTATTTTTTGAATAATCCCCTCTTGTTGTTGTTCTTCTTGCTGTTGAGGAGATCTTAAAACTGTTACATTTTTCAAATAATAACCACCCTCCTCTTTTTTGCAATAATGCACAAACTTGTTATAATTTCTATAAGATGATCTATTCGTTACACACAACTGATTCCTGTAATTACAAGGTAAGTGTGAAATATTGATGGTATACCAGTTATAGCCTTCGCATTCGTTTATTTCTACGCTAGTCTGTATAGTAAAAGTAAAGTTCTGTGAGTGCCATTCTTCATGAGTCGCATTTCTTACGAGACAATTCCATTTATAAGTCCCTAGAGATAAGTTTAGTGATTTTACCAAGCTTATGTTTTGTCCTGACGTTGTGTTAGTGAAATTCATATGCCATCCTCCAGACCAGTTACCATATAAGCTAAGATTTTTCGAGCCACGACCACCACTAGCAAAACAGTTAAACGTTACCTCGCAAAATGGGGAAGAACACGAAATTTCCGAACCGTCTACCGGCATAAAAAGAGTAACACGAAGAGGAGGAAAAATACATCCATAAAAAGGATCACATATTTTCCCTTCAGCTCCACAATTCTGTGATAAAAAGATTAGATAACCATCACACGCCTCAGTAGTACAAACACCGTCGTGAATTATCGTAAAATTATTATTATCTTCACATTTTTTTTCTTCTATATGTGTGCATATAGTAGCAGAACAATAAACTTCGCCATTACTCGTGCCACACTCACACTTACAATAAGGATTAAGACAAAACTTACCTGATTTATTTTGGTCCTTGCATTTATAACTAGTACATTCACCGCCACCGCCACCGCCGCCAGCAGCAGAAACAAGACAGAGAGATAATAAAGACAACAAAATACAAATGAAAATAATTATAATTGGTTTTTGTATTGGTTTTGTTTTGTTTGCTTTCTTGTTCTTCCCTTTTTTTCCTCTTTTTTTCATACTTTTTTCACGATTTTTGGATTTAAATTTCCACAAAAATTTAAATATTTTGGCCTTGCTTTTAATATATGATTCGTTACGAGGAGGCAAACGATTTGAGACGGAAAATCGAAGAAATTATAAATGTCCTCGAGTTAAAACACATAAAACTAGAAAGAGTTTTCTGTTTTAGAAGTTATGGTTCGAACGCAAGAGGGATTATCGCAAGATGTCATTCTTTGCCAAAAATCTTACAAGAAGCCCTAAAGACAGAGCCCGCATACGTTATAGAAGTCATCGCAGAAAAATTCGAAAAGCTAAGCGAAGAAGAAAAAACAAAAATCTTGATCCATGAATTATTGCATATACCAAAAAGCTTCAAGGGTGGTTTCGTTTATCATGATCATACGATCGAAAGAAAAACAAAAAAACTTTACCAAAAGTTCAAGGAACTAAAAAATCGTCGAGAACAGAAAAATTTAAATAGCAGCAACGTCTAGTTTTAAAAAATTTAAAAACAAAAAAGGAGGGAAAATGGGAAAAATCATCTTGAAAAACGCCGTAAAAAGAAAGCCAGGCTATCTTTACTACGTAGATTCTAAAGGTAATGTCTGCGAAGCAAAGATGGCCCGCGGCGGAAAGAAAAAAAAGAAAAAATAGCTTTTCTTTTTTTATTTTTATTTTTTCATAATTGCTCTTCTGGGTTAAACAAAAAAGAATTTAAAAAGTAAAGGGTATATTGCGAAATGATACTCGGAATAGAAAGCACAGCCCACACTTTCGGAATAGCCTTGCTAGAGAAAAAAAAATTTCTTTGCAATTTGAAAAGTGTTTACACAACAGAAAAAGGAGGTATAATTCCGATAGAAGCAGCAAAACACCATGAAGCAATAAAAGAAAAATTACTTCGAGAAGCATTGAAAAAAGCAAAAATAAATTTAGAAGATATCAAGTGCATTGCATATTCTCACGGCCCAGGCCTTGCTCCTTGTTTGTTGCAAGGCCTCGACCTTGCAAAAAAAATTGCATCTAAATTAAAAGTTCCTCTTGTTCCTGTAAACCATTGCATAGCTCATTTGGAAATAGGCAGCACAACCGGAGCCAAAGATCCTGTATTGCTTTATGTTTCTGGAGCAAACACACAAGTGATAGCATATGCAGAAGGAAAATATCGGGTTTTCGGCGAAACTCTCGATATAGGGATTGGTAACTTTATAGATTCTTTTGCAAGATATGTAGGGATCGGATTTCCGGCAGGACCAAAAATAGAAGAATTAGCTAAAAAAAGCAAAAACTTCGTGATGCTTCCTTACACTGTAAAAGGGATGGACGTTGCTTTTTCTGGTTTGCTCACTAATTTAAAACAAAAATATGATTCTGGCAACTATGCTTTGGAAGACTTGGCTTTCTCGCTGCAAGAAGTGGCATTCGCAATGCTTATCGAGGTTGCGGAAAGAGCGATGGCCCATCTCGACAAAAAAGAACTTTTGCTTGGTGGAGGAGTAGCATGCAACAGAAGGCTACAAGAAATGGCAAAAATAATGTGTAAAGAAAGAAAAGCAAAATGTTTCATTCCAAAAGCAGAATTTCTCGTTGATAATGCTGCAATGATTGCATGGCTAGGTCAGAAAATGTTCGAGGCAGGAATCCAAGTCAAAGCAAACAAAGCAGACATAAACCCCTACGAAAGGACTGATGAAGTAGAAGTAATTTGGAAATCTTAAAATAACTTTTCAAAGAGTGATTAGATAAATTTTTAAAGCTAGTGTTTTTCGAATTTATGAAAAACCCATGACTGAAAGAAGATGAAGGAGGAAAAATGGTTTCTCCATACGAGATCGTAGAGATCGCAAGAAAAACAGGAAAGATAAAAAAAGGTACTAACGAAGTAACAAAAGCAATAGAGAGAGGAGAAGCAAAACTAGTTATCTATGCAGAAGATGTTTCGCCAAAAGAAATAACACAGCATTTACCTATGCTATGCAAAGAAAAGAAAATCCCTTGTGTCTCTGTTGACAGCAAAAAGAAATTAGGGGCAAGCGCAGGAATCAGTGTAGCTGCCGCTTCTGTTGCAATAATTGATGCAGGAGAAGCGGCAAAGCACTTGAAAGAATTCAAGACCGAGTAAAATGGGTTCGCAGAAAAGAAAAAAAATTAGAGAAGGAGCAGGAAGCGAGTTAAAAATAGAAAAGGCTGCGCAAGAAATAACGCCCGCTCTTGTAGAAGAAATCTTAGGAAGAACAGGTTTCCGTGGAGAACTTACTCAAGTTCGAGTAAAATTGCTCGCAGGAAAAGACAAGGGAAAAACAATAAGAAGAAACGTGAAAGGCCCTACAAGAGTTGGTGATATATTGATGCTCCGAGAAACAGAGATAGAAGCAAGAAAAATAAGAACAAAAGTCATGAAAGGAGCATTCACTTAAAAATGCCAGTAAAAGAATTAAAAGAAATTTTTGAGGAGTGCAACAAAAAAGGTTATCCTCCTTTTTTGGCTGTTATAGCTTACTTAAATATAGCACCAACATGTAAAAAAGCAAGAAAGGAATTTTTTCCTAAAAAAGAAGAATTAAAAGAAAGTTTGGAAAAAGTAATTAACAGCTACATGAACAGAATAGAACAAGTAAAAAAATATAAAGAAAATGAAGTGTGCATTTTGTAAAAAAGACTATCAACAAGGAAAGGGAATTCTTTTTGTAAAAGATTCTGGCGCTGTCCTTTGGTTTTGCTCAAGGAAGTGCAGAAAAAGTTTCGAATTCGGAAGAAAGCCTTGGAAACTGAAGTGGACAAAACAAAAAATTCAAAAATAAATTTTCCCTCCACCAGAAAAGCATCTTGCTTTCTTCTCAAAGAACTTTTTTGCTACAAGTGCACAAACAAATGCGTCTTTCTCGTGTTTTGTCTTGAATTTTTTTCCAGTCAAAATATTCTTGTTCAAACGCAAAACAGCATACGGGTATGTCTCTATTATTTTGAATCTTATCTTCTTTTTCAAATTTATTGCTCTTTTTGCTAGTTTTTTTAGAGAAGGAAGTCTAAAAGAAAAAATAGGGATTCCTGCCTTTATTATTTCAATATCACATTTTCTATACTTTCCTTTCGGAATCGACAAGGGTGCATCGATCGCTATAACTTTAGGCTTTGCTTTTTTTACTTCGCAAATAATCTCTTCATTAGAATAGATGAGAAAAGTTTTTGCTTTTTTATTTAAAATACAAAAACCGCTAGGCCTTTTTTGCGAGGCGGCAAGGTCTATTCCTATGAACATATCATGCTTCAGAAACTAAGATTTAAATATTTCTCATTCCTTCAGCTTAAAAAAGAGGAAAATGCAAATTCCAAAACCTAAAGACCTAACAAAAAATCTTTCCAAGATAGAAAAGTTGGAAAAGGTTCCAAGGCCAGAGCATCCTTTTATAAATCTTAACCCAAGAATTCCTCCATTGAAAAGAATAGAAGATAAAACAAAATTAAATATAAGATATGTTTTGATTTCTCCGTACGTATCTTGCCACATATATTGGAACCAGGAACTAAAAGAAGTGGTTTACGAAGTAGAAGAACCAATTCTAACAGAACAAGAAAAGAAAATATTAGAAGAATTGAAAGAGGGGATGACACAAATGATTAATCTTTCTACAGCGGAAAAATCACAAGAAGCGATACTTTCTTATATAGACAAAATTGCAAAAATAGTTCTTTCCGAGCTCGGCTACTCTCTCTCCAGAGAATCCTACGAAAGAATATACTATTATTTGTATCGCGACTTCGTTGGCTTGAATGAGATAGAACCATTAATGCAAGATTTTTTTATAGAGGATATAGAATGTAACGGAGTAAATTCCAACATTTATGTTGTGCATCGTTTGTATAGAAACTTACGAACCAATATAATTTTTGAAGACATGGAAAAACTGGCTAGTTTTGTTGAAAAGCTCGCCCAAAGATGTGGACGCTACATAAGTTATGCAAATCCTATTTTGGACGGTACATTGCCTGACGGCTCGAGAGTAAATGCAACTTATACTACAGACGTAACAAGCAAAGGTCCAACTTTTACCGTAAGAAAATTTACGAAAATACCGTTGACACCTATACAATTACTAGCGCTAAGAACTTTGAGTCCTGAAATGCTTTCTTACCTCTGGATATTGGTCCAATATAAGTGTAATATTCTGATTGTAGGGGCAACAGGTTCTGGAAAAACAACTTTGTTGAACGTTATTTCTTTTTTCATTCCTCCTGAAGCTAGAATAGTTAGCATAGAAGACACAAGAGAAATAAACTTACTACATGAAAATTGGTTGCCTTCTGTCGCCCGCGCAGGAATAGGTGGAATAGGAGAGGTAGATCTTTTTACCCTTCTCAGAGAATCTTTCAGGCAAAATCCAGATTATGTTATCGTTGGAGAAGTAAGGGGAAAAGAAGCATATGTACTTTTTCAGGGAATGGCCTCAGGCCATCCTAGCCTCAGCACAATGCACGCAGATTCTGTCGATACCGTTATAAAAAGATTGCAAACTCCACCGATAAGCTTAAGCCCGACACTTATTAATACCTTAGATACGGTGGTTGTAATGCAGCACGCCAAAGTAAAAAACCAAGATACGAGAAGAGTAAGAGAAATCGTCGAAATCGTAGAAGTAGCGCCAGAAGGAAAAGCCGTAACAGAAGTTCCTTTCTTTTGGGACTCCTCAAAAGATACTTTTCTTTTTAAGAAAAAAAGCAAAGTATTAGAAAAAATATCCATTCGTTACGGAATTCCTATAGAAGAATTGTACCAAGAACTAGAAGAAAGGACAAGACTACTTATTTCTCTATGGAAAAACAAAGTTTTTTCTTTCGAAAAAGTTCAAAAAATAATTAACGAATACTACAAGCACGGCAAAATAACAGAAGTAGAAAAATGAAAGAAAAATTATTTCTTTTGCTTACTTTGTTATCCGACTTAGAAAACCAGATAAAAAACAAAAACAGGGAAAAAGCACTAGAAAAACAAAAAGAAATAGAAAAAATTCTTTCAGAAATAAGATGAATGAAGAAAAAATACTAGCAAACATACAAAAAGAAAAGGAAATAGTCGAAGAACTGTTATACATCGCAAACATAGAATGTTCCGAAGATGAAAAAGAATTCATCGAAGAAGTAACAAATGCTTTGTTGCAACAGCTAAAAATTCTTTCGGCATCTGTCTCTACAATGTTAAAAGAAGAAAGAAAATACAAAAGAATATTTACTTCTACAGGAATGGTGTTCATAGATGAAAGAATCAAAAAAGATTTTATAGAACAACTTGGAATAGAAAGAAAAGCTTTGAAAAAAATAAAGAGAGGAAGGGAAGAATTAGAAGAATTGAAGAAACCTTCTTTTTTTGTTACTTTTTCTTCTCTAGTTTTTCGCAGGATTGCTTCAGAATTTTTGAAGAAAAATTTTCCAAATTTAAAGGAAAATCTGCAAAAAGCGAATTTACCCTTTCTCCCTTCTAGTTATGTTTCCATAATTTTTTTGATAACTTTTTTCGTGTTTGTCGTTTCTCTTGCCACAGCCTTGGCATTGTCCAACCATGCAACGATAGCAAGAAACATAATCATAGCAATTGCTGTTTCAATTTTTACTTTCATATTTTCGTTTTACTATCCTTCGATTGTAGCGTCTTCGACAAAAAACAAGATAGAAGACGAACTTCCTTTTGCCGTTTCACATATGAATGCCATAGTCTCCAGCGGAGTAGAGCCTTCCAAAGTATTCTTCGTGATGTCGAAAGTGAAAGAATATCCTTTTTTTTCTAAAGAAGCAAAAAAAATAACAAACCAGATGAATATATATGGTTATGATTTCACAACAGCGTTGAAGAATGTTGCAAAAATTTGCGCCAGCGATAAACTTTCTGAGCTTTTGAATGGTATAGCTACAACAACAAAGACGGGCGGTTCTTTGAAAAAATATCTCGAAGAAAAAGCAAAAGATTTGCTGCTAGAATACAGATTGAAAAGAGAAAAATATTCTGAAAGCGTTTCCGTAATTTCTGATATTTACACCGCTTTGTTGATTGCAGCTCCTTTGATGTTAATGCTAACACTAGCCATAATTAGTATGGTAGGTTCGGAGTTTGCCGGAATAAAAATTACGGAATTAGCGATTCTAGGGATGATAATAATTTCATTCCTGAACATAATTTTTTTGATATTCATACACATAACTCACCCAAAAACATAAAATGAGAAAATATATGACAACAATCATAGGGGCTTTAATAATACTCGGAGGCTTTTTTTTTGCAAAAAGAATGTTCTTGCTTCTCTTTGGACTTGGAATTATAATAATTATTCTTCCATTTTTCGTTTCTTATTTACTCTCTGTCAGAAAAGAAAAGGAACTAGAATTGAAATTTCTCGAATTCGTCCGCGAACTAAGCGAAAGCGTAAAAGCAGGAACTCCGATAGTGAAAAGTATAATAGCCGTTTCTAACAAAGATTTCGGAAGTCTTACTCCTC
>JANXDM010000008.1 GCA_025058615.1 Candidatus Pacearchaeota archaeon
GGGTAAAATCTATTCTGCTTTTTTCAAATCCGAGCTGGTTTCCAGAGATTAAAGCTCCTGTTTCTTCTTCGATTATTCCACTTAAAATGTGAGCGGCTGTGTGCATTCTCATCATTCTATATCTTTTTTCCCAGTCCAAAAAACATTTTACTTCGTCACCAGGTCTCAAACCAGTTTGGTCTGTCTCATGGAAAATTTTTTCTTCTTTTTTTTCTATATTTGTGATTTTGAATTCTTTGTTATCTTCACATCTAATTATCTTTCCCTCGTCTCTTGGCTGGCCTCCGCCTCCGGGGTAGAAAGCACTTTCTTCTAAAATCACAAAATTTTTTGTTCCATCGAAAAAAATTTCAGATACTTTTGTTTTCCACTCCCTCAAGTAACTATCTTCTAGATATAGAATTTTCATTATGTTAGAGAGGTTCCATCTCTTTTTTAAGTTTTTTTCGCAATATTTAAAAAAACCTTAAGACTTTGTTAAAAAGATGATAGAAAAGGATAATATCTTGTTTGTGTTGAAAAATGCAAAGGAAGCTATAGAAAAAAAAGACCCTGTCCTTTTAAGAGAGATGTCGAATAGAACAATTCATTCTGCTTCTATATATAAAGATCCGGATGCAGTTATGGTTGCGGTAACGACTTATGCTCTGAGCAAGATTTTAGAAAGAGAAAATTATAGGAATTATCCGGAATGGGAACCTTTTGTAGAATTATGTTCTAAATTTTTGGAAAATGCAATTTCTTCCTTAGAAAAAAACAATTTGAAAGCTTTTAGAAAGAACATGATAAAGATAAGAAAACAAACAGAAAAAATTACCTCGAAGCTCAAAGATTATATTTCCGAAGTCTTCAAGAAGGCAGCAATAAACAAAGCTTCGAGAATTTACGAACACGGTATTTCGAGAGCAGAAACAGCTGAACTTTTAGGGATTACACAATGGGAACTTGCAGAATATGTTGGAATCACTGGAATTCCTGATGTCAATCTTGGAATAACAAAAAGTATAAAAGATAGAATTAATTTAGCTCGTGATTTGTTCAGATGAAAGCCCTCATTTTTGATTCCAGTTCCATCATTTCTCTTGCTTTAAATAACTTGCTTTTCATTTTGGAACCTTTGAAAAAAATTTTTGAAGGAAAATTTTATATCACCGAGACAATAAAGGGAGAATTAGTAGAGAAATCTTTAGACAATGAACGTTTTTCTTTGGAAGCATTAATGATAAAAAAATTATTAGATGAGAAAATATTAGAAGTGTATAAAAATCGTTTTGAGAAAGAGAAAGTTTTGAATTTTGCAAACAACACTTTTTTTGTTGATGGAAGCCCTATAAAGCTTATACATGAAGGGGAAGCGTCTTGTATCGCTTTGTACAAATTTTTGGAGGCAGAAAAAAAAGCAATCGTCATTGATGAGAGAACGACAAGAATGCTTTGCGAAGCTCCGAGGCAACTTCACCAACTCTTGGAAAAAAAATTACACAAGAGGGTAAGGACAAATGAAAAAAACTATAGATTTTTTGAAAATATAAATATAATTCGTTCGAGCGAGCTCGCTTTGATTGCTCTTGAGGAGGGTATAATAAAATTAAATGCTTCGAAAGAAAAGATAATTCGTGCTTTGTTGTATGCATTAAAATTCAAAGGGTGTTCTATCTCAAAACAAGAAATAGAAGAAATAGTGTAAAATTTTTAAACTTCGTGTTCTTTCAGAAAATATGGTAAAAAGAACAAGAAAAAAGAAAGAAACAAAAGTTATGAAGAAAGCTATGGAAAAAGTTGCAAAAAAAGAGTCAAAAGAGCAGGTAGCAGCTATTCGTTGGGTTGGTGTTACCGGAAGCATAATCATATTGCTTGCAGGAATTCTTTGGCTTTTTGGCTTTCTACTTGATTGGCAACTGGAGGCCTTTACATGGTTTAGTTTTGGCGACTACGGAATTATAAATATCATTTGTGGACTTGTGATTTTGATAACTTCAGTTACTCTGAAGAAAAACTTTTTAGCAGGAGGTTTTGTTTTACTAATTTTTTCCATAATAGCTTTGATTGCTCCTCCGGCAGGATTTGTAGTTGGGCCTGTTTTAGGGATTATTGCAGCGATTCTTGCTTTGGTAAGAGCCAAGAGATGAGAAGTCAACTTTTCAAAATTTTGATTAGTTCTTCTAGAGTGAAAAAGGTTTCTTTGCCCGTGTTCATGTCACGCATTTTTACTTTATTTTTTTTTACTTCTTCTGTTCCTATAAAAAGAACATAAGGAATTTTTTTTGTGTTTGCGTACTCTAATGCTTTCGTTAATTTATCCATCATAAAACAAGAAATTTTTTCTTTTCTAAGTTTTTGCATTATATTGATTGCTTCTTTTTCTTTCCCTACAGAGATAACAATACATTTTATATTTTCTATATTTATTTTTGCCAACGGCTCTAGTCTTTCCAAGCCGAAAGAAATGCCTGTGCTTTGTATTCCATCTATAAGATATGTTCCTCCTCCGGCTATACTCTCCTTAACCCCTTTTGCTTGGATTTCAAAAATGTTTCCTGTATAATATGCCAATCCCCTTGCCATAGAAGGAAAAAATTTTGCTTTTACATTGAAAATTTTACAATAGTTGAGAAGTTCTTCCACCTCTTCGAAAGAATCATATTTCTTGAAAAAAGTTTTTGGTTTTTTTATGATTTTCAAAATTTTTTCTGCTCCTAATTTTTCCAAATTTTTTTTTATTTCTTCTAAAGGTATTTTTTCTAATTTGTCAATTTCTCTTATTACTTTGCTTATGTTTTCTCCTTTTATTCCTTCTTTATTCAAAATTTCATTCAAGAGTTTTCTGTTGTTTACTTTTACATAGGATTTTATTTTCAATTCTTGCAATATCTCAGAGAAGACTTTTAATATCTCTGCTTCGTCTCTTATGCTGGAGCCAACTATATCTATATCACACTGCGTGAATTGTCTTAGTCTATTTTTTCCTGTCGGCTCATCACGAAAAACATAACCTATTTGATATCTTCTATAAGGAAGTTTTTTTCCTTTCGCAAGCCTTTTAAGCTGAAAAGTAAATTCGTAGCGTAGAGCTAGCTTTCTTTTTCCTTTATCCTCTAGTCTGAAAATGTCGCTTATCGTCTCTTCTGCTTGATCTTTTTTTGCAAATTCTTCGTATTCTATTACAGGTGTTTCTGCTGGTTCGAAACCATATGTTTTGAATTTTTCTTTTATTATCTCTTTTATTTTTTCTCTTCTTATCGCTTTTTCGCCAAAAAAATCACAAAAACCTTTTACTAATTGCATTTTTTAGAGGAGGGTGGCAGCTGGGAGTCGAACCCAGTCCTCACGGGCCACAGCCGTGCGGGCTACCGTTACACCACAGCCACCATAGAATTTAACATAAATAATTCTAACAAGAAAAAAATTTCTGTTGATGGGGAAACCTCCATTCTTTCATAAAAATTTTAAAAAAAAGTAATTTAAAAAATTTTCCATAAAAATTATTTTTTTAGAAAACCAAATAATTTTGCAAAAAAATTTATCTTTTCTTCTATTTTTTCCCCTATAAGGCGTGCAGCAATTCTTTTGTAGGCCTTTGCGGCTTTACTTTTTGGATTTATATTTATGAGAATATCTCTAAGCATGATAGAATTAGAAACATTTTTGTCTTCTGGGACTATTCCTATTATTGGCTTTTCTAGCAAATAAGCAATCTCTCTTATTTTCATTTCGTTTTTTCCTTTCTTTCTTGTTACTATTACACCAGTGATTTTTTTCTTTAGTTTTTCTGCAATTTTTATTGTTTTTAATGCATCTGCGACGGCTGGCAACTCAGGATTTGTAACTACGATAATTTCGTCCGCTTGCTGGATTGCAACAAGAGCTTCTTTTCCCAAACCAGCAGAAGAATCCAGTAATAGTATTTCAGCAATGTCTTTTAATTCTCTTATCGCTATCGCTAAGTTTTCTGGTTTTATTCCTTTTAATGCATTTAGCGAAAGACTGGAAGGAACTACTTTAAGCCCCGAGTGGTGTTCGTATATGGCTTGTCTTATGCTTTTTTTCCCACGTAAAACATGGTTCAAAGCTATTGGAACTACAGGAGCTCCGAGATGCAGACCTATGTTCGGGGTAGTGAGATTAGCGTCGACGAGAATTACATCTTTCCCTAAAGAATGAAGAGCTGCGGCAAGATTTATTGCAGTGACGGTTTTTCCTGTTCCACCTTTTCCAGAGGTTATTACTATCACTCTTCCTTTCATTATGATTTTTTTAGTATTTTTGTTTTTAAAAATTTATTTATTTCTTGCTTGCGTTAACTCTTTCACAAAATTTTACAAATTCATCGAAGAGCTGATACCATTTTTTTAATTTTTCCATATTGATCTCTATTTCTTTTCCATCATCCAAAATTCTTACCATAACATTTTTTCTGAACTCGTGTTCTTTTATTTTTTCTAGCGAAGGTATTCTTCTGAAAAAAACATATAAATCAAAAATTTCTTTTTGTTCAGGATACAAACTTCTTACGAGATTTTCTTTCAATTTCGGTGCGGTCGGAATACTTTTTATTTCTTTTTTCTTCTTTGCTTTTTGTAGTAGAAGATCTATGCAAAGTTCTGCTATTTTTTCCCATTTTTGAACAAGATTCAAAATTACGTCCCCACTTTTTGTATACTTTAGGCTAACGAAAAATAGGTGTTCCGCCATTTTTTGTTCTCGTTTTATTTCTTTCAACAAGTTTTTCATTTCCTCTTTTAAACAAAAAATAAAAAAAGTAAATCTTATATATTTATCGTTGAATTAAAAAACTTCAAAGAAGTCTCAAAAAAAGTTCGAAAGCTATTGTTGCTATGATTATGGCAACAACGTGTGCTGGTTTTAACTTGAATTTTGTTTCGTATTCGTCGCCATATCTTATTAAACCTCCTCCAGATGCTGGGATTCTTATTTCTTCAGCCATTTTTTGATGTGGTTTAAAAAAACATATTTAGTATAAAAATATTTTGTTACAGATTTTTAAAAGAAGTTCTGTTTCAAAAATATATTTTTCAAGATTTGGCTTCTTGAGCATTTGTTAAAGAAAAAGTAGTCGGCCATAGGCCGCTTTTTGTCGGCCATCTTACGAATTGGCCGTGCCAACATCCTACTTAGCCTCCTTTCGGAGTTGCACCAGCCGGGTTGCCCGTTTCAACAAATCTCTTGCTTCAAAGCTCTGCGCAAGCTTCATAGCTTTGCAAGAGCTGTGTCGTTTCTGTGGCAGAGCCTTGCCTCGCGGCAAGCCTCTTTTCAGAGGCCGGCTTCTTCTTCTAACCAGCAAAGCTGGTCAGAAGGGTGAGCGGACCTTCCTCCGGCAAACTCATTTCGAGTTTATGAACCGGACAGTTGGCTGGCCGACTACGTGAAAGATAAATAATTTTCGATTTTTAAAAATTATCTTTGGGAAAAATAGCAAAAAATTATAAAGCCTTAATTGATATATTAGTTGTTTTGTTAGAATGACAAAAGAAAAAAAGAAGAAACTTTTTGTATTGTTTTTTTTCATTTTGGTTGCCATTCTTTTAATATCTGTTCTTTTCATCTTTCGAGATAGAGAAAAAAAAGATAAAGCAACATTACCAAATCCCGCAAGCAAATATTGTATTGAAAATAATGGAACGCTTGAAATAAGAAAAAAAGAACATGGGTATTATGGTGTATGTATTTTTCCAGATGGTAGCGAATGTGAGGAATGGGCCTTCTATAGGAATGAATGTCACCCCCAATATTTCAAAATTAATAATACTCACTAAAATGTAAACAAAATATTTTTAAACATACTAAAAATTAAAAATTAAAAAGAAGAAAAGATGAAAAAGTTCCTAGTTTTGTTTTTTGTTGTGTTCTTAATTTTTTTGATGAACTATGTTTCTGCTTTGCCGAATCCTGCTGCAGTTTATTGCACTGAATTAGGATATGAACATAAAATAGAAGATACGCCTTTTGGAGAGAAAGGAATTTGTATCTTACCAAATAAAGAGGAATGCGAGGAATGGGCTTTTTTGCAAGGAAGATGTGGAAAAAAATATTCATACTGTGCAAGACAAGGTTATGAGATGAAAATAGAAAATGGTAGAGTTTTCTGTGTGGTTCCCTATGGTAAAAACAGGAACAAAGAAATACCTCTTGATGAACTTTTGGATTTAACAAAATCTTCAAAATGTCCCTATGTTGAAATAAGAGGTATAAAAAGAGAATCGGAAGAGCTATTAGAAGAAAATAGAAAAGAATATATTATAAATGAAAAAAATTTTGAAAAAATTTCAATTAAAACTTATAATGCTAGTAATTTTCATTATTGGGATTGGCGTGATCCTCCGAATGGAACTATTTATAGTAAATATAACTCTACTTTTTTTGATGATAATTTTGGCTGGCTTACTTCTGTCAAAGATCAAGGGAATTGCGGTTCTTGTTGGGCTTTTTCCACTATAGCAAGTTTGGAAGCAAAATACGAAATTCTCCAGAAAAATTCAAGACTAAATCCTGATTTGTCTGAACAGCGCGAAGTTTCTTGTGACAGAACCTGTTACCCCCCTCCTAACAATGACAGTTGTAATAGTGGTTGTGCTGGTGGTTATATGGATCTTGCTTTAAAGTATATAATAGATAATGGTAGTGTGGATGAAAATTGTTTTCCTTACATTTCGTTTAATGGTAGTAATGGCTCTTGCGATTACATTTGTTCTGATTATAACAACAGATTATGGAAAATAAATAATTATTCTGTTTTATGGCCAAGTAGATTGACAAACGATCAACTTAAGCAATTACTCATAAATCAAGGACCACTTATAATTGCAGTTGTTGCTACTTATTATTGGTATAATTATAGTAATACTTCTGATAAAATTTTTACCGATAATACTTGTGATAATTCATCAATAAATTGGTCTTATTTAAATCATGGTGTTTTGTTAGTTGGTTATAACGACACAGGTAATATTAATACAAGTTATTGGATAATTAAGAATAGTTGGGGCATTGGGTGGGGGAAAGATGGTTATATTTACATTAGATTTAATTGTAGTGGTATTGGTTTGGAAGTAGAATATCCACATAATGTGATTGCTCCAACAGACTTCAAGCCAATAATTTTTTTAAATTCTCCGCAACACAATTATACAACAAAAGATTCTTTAATCACATTCAATTTTACGACTTGGAATAGAAATGCAACTAATGCGATCTGTGATTTAATTGTTAATGACACAATAGTTAATACCACTATTGCTGCAAACAATACCACAACAATAATGACTTACAATTTAAGTGAAGAAGGAATTTATAATTGGAAAATAAGATGTTGGGAACAGGACCTTGGAATAGTAAATACATCAGCAACAAGAACTTTGACTTATACACTTGGAAAACCAAAAGTTACTCTAAACGAACCAAAAGATAATTTTGTTTCAAATTCACAAAAAATCAACCTTAGTTGTACTGCTCATGATGACTATAATTTAACTAAAGTTACACTTTATGGCAATTGGTCTGGAGGATGGCACGCGAGTGAGACTAATCCTACCCCTATAAATGCAACCCCAGTAATTTTCGAAAAAGTTCTTGGGCCGGGAACTTACATTTGGAATTGCGAGGCTTGTGATAATGAGAACAATTGTGTTTTAGCTTTACAAAACAGAACTTTTGTAATACCTAACGGATGTGTTGCCGAAAGCGGAACTATTTATACTTGTGGAAGCATAATCAAGGAATCGTGCAGCTTGGATGGAAACTTGCGAAGTAATACGACGTGCTTCACGCTTGGTTCAAATAATATAACTATTAATGGGAATGGTTTTAGCATTACAAGAGATGGTGGTAAATTTGCAGATGGTATAAATACTAGTGGTAAAGGAAATATAACTATTTCTAATTTAACCATTTCTAACTTTAGTCGAGGTATTTATATTTATGATCTGCAAGATACAGATACTATAAACATCAGTTCTTGCAACATTGAAAACAACACACAGCAAGATATTGAATTTAATTCGCTTTCAGAATCTGATTGTGATCGCATTTTTATCGAGAATGTAACTGGCTCTAACGGCAATCGTATAGCTTTTTATAACACTAGTGTTACTCTTAAGAATGAAATTTTCTCACAGCTTTTTTTGTGCAATGCCGATAATTCAAGCTTGAGTAATGTTACAATTTCTGGTTCAGAAAAATTACAAAACAATGGTCTTTTTGTTTATTTTACCAATTCCTCGAATTTTTCTCTTGTTAATTCTTCAAATAATTATATTGGCCTTTCTATTGTTAGTTCTGAAAACAATACAATAACAAATTCTATTTTCGATTCAAATGAATTAGGAATTTTTTTGGCAGAAAGTAAAAATAATTATATCATTTCTATCACAGCAAAGAATAATTATCTTGCTTTTTTTTCTCAATCAAATTCTGTGAACAATCTTGTTTCTTATTTCGATATTGACTTACAAGAAACAATTAGTTTTGTATCAAAAGACGTTATTCTAAACAAGACGAGTAAACCTGCTTTGGATCCTAGAAATTGTAAAAATATCGGCAAGTTTGTTAATGTCACGGCAACAGATCAAAGTTCTTGGATTTATCTTAATATTAGTTATAATGAAAATAATATAAGTGGCAATGAGGCTGATTTGACGATGTTTGTCTATGATAGGTCTTATAGATCGTGGAAAGAATTGCCTGATGCAGGAGTTAACACAACCAGTAACTATGTTTATTCTGGCAATGTAACTAGTTATGGTGTTTTTGCTCCTATGTTAAGGAGCAAAGGTGGTGCTGGTAGTGGAGGTGGAGGTGGTGGTGGAGGCGGAATGACCAGTATAAAGAATCAAACTAATCAAACCAATGTAACGATACCAAAACCAGAAACTCCTGTTACCCAAGAAAAGATAGAGGAAAGGCTAGGGGAAACAGAAGAAAAACAAGAAATAAAGAAAAAACTCCCTTCTTCTATTGTTTTTTTGTTCTTAGTTTTCGTTGCAGTTTTGGTGTTTGTGATCTTTCTTTTTAGAAAGAAAAAAAATAGAAAATTTTTTAAGCTATAAATTTTTTTGCTTCAGAAATGGAAAAAAAAGTGATTTTGGCGGCAGGGTTTTTATTAATATCTTTATTTCTAGTTTTGCTTTTTCCTTTTGTTGTTGCAAATTATATTGTTGAATTGACGCCTACCTCAATTCCAGAAAATGTTTCTTCCTTGCTAACTATTTCAATAAACAACACATATGAAACAGAAAATGCAAACATAATACAAATAAATATAACACTACCTTCTAAATTTATCTTTGTTGTTGGCTCGAATGGAACAAGTGTTTCTGGAGCAGAATTTTTTTTTAATAATTCTTCAAATGTTTTGTCGTGGTCAAAAGACGGTCTTGTAATGAACAAAACAATAGAACACTTCTGGTTTAATGTTACAGTTTCGATGCCAGGTTCTTACAATTTTACTGTAACTCTTGTTAATTCTACAGCATCTTTAGATGTTGTTCTAAACGTTCAAGTCAACGATACAAAAGCACCGATTCTTACATTGAATACACCCGCCAATTATGCTAATCTATCTTCTACATTAGTAATTTTTAACTGCACTGTTGTGGATAATTATAATCTAAGTAATATAACTCTTTTCGGAAACTGGTCTGGCTGGGGATTAAAGAATTCAACCAATATTTCTGGAAACAGTAGCAATGTTAGTGTTAGTTTTATTCATAATTTGAGTGGAAAAGAGAATGCTTTTTATACTTGGGCATGCCACGCGTGTGACACTCACGGAAATTGTAATTTTTCTGAGAATAGGACTTTTACTATAGATACAGAAAAACCAAAGGTAACATTGCTTAAACCGCAGGACGAAAAGGAAGTTACAGAAGGAGAAATAGATTTTATTTTCAAAGTTACTGATAATTTTTGGATTAAAAATTGTTCTTTTCTTTTGAAAGAAGAAGAAGATTACGAGCAAAAGAAAGTTCTCACTAGAGTCAAAAATGGAACAAACGAATCAATTTCTTTGGATCTGGAGGAGGGAGACTATAGGTGGAAAGTAGGATGCTATGACTATGCGGGAAATTACGATGAATCTTCTTCTTGGGATTTGATTGTGAAAAGAAGAGAGGAAGAAGAAGAGACTGAAGAGACTAAGATTTGTACTGAAAATACAAAAAGGTGTTTCGAGAATATGCTTCAGAAGTGTATAAATAACATGTGGAAAACAATAGAAAATTGCACTTATGGGTGCAACTCTACTTATATGACTTGTAATCAAGCTTTGGTGCATGATTTAGGGAATATAATAAGAATAAACAAAACAATAAACAATATTTCTCTAGGAGAAAGAATAAATTTTATCATTTTAAATGAATCTTATTCCCTTCTTGTTAAGGAAATTACGAAGGATTCGATAACTCTTGAAGTAATGCAGACAAAAATAACATTTTCTTTACAAATAAACGAAAAAAAAGAGTTGGATCTTAATAACGACAAAGTTCCAGATGTTTTAATAACTTTAGTCAAGATACTAGATTCAAAAGCAGATCTTTCGTTTGAAGGAAAAGTGGTAGAAGAAAAGATAATAGAAGATAAAAAAAGAGTAATTTCTTTTGAAAAAATCAAAAAAAAGAGTATATGGTTTTTAATAGCGGTTATAGCTGCTTGTATTGTTATTGCAATTTTTGGAATAAAAAACATGGTTTCTCGGCTAAAGAAAAAAAGAAAATTGAGAGGATATTAAACACTTAGGTTAAGTTAAATTTTTTCTTTTGCTTTTCTTCTTTTCCGTTTTTTTCTATTATAAAATCTAATGTTATTGTTCCATCTTCCTGGTCGAAACAAAATTTTTCTATTTTTTTTAAAAGGCAACTATACTTTCCAGGTATTATCAAATCTTGATGTAGAGGAATTTCTTTTTTTTCTATTAAAATAATGTTCATGAAATTTTTTTTGATGTATAAAGTGTAAAGATTGCCTGGAGAAATGTTTCTCCTCACTTCTTCTGGATTCGGGTACAAACTTGCAACTTTTCTTTTTATAAAGACAGTATATTCGTATTTATCCTTTATTTTTTTCCTATCATTTGGATAAATGAATTCGATTACTTCCATAAAAAAAGAAAATTTTTTCCTTTTTTAAATTTTTCGTTATTTTATAGTAGTTAAACGCCGGGACTGGGACTCGAACCCAGAAATCCCTTGCGGGAAACAGGCTCTCAAGGCCTGCGCCGTACCAGTTGGGCCATCCCGGCATACAGAAAAAAAGAAACAAGTTTAAAATCTTTTCATCTTGTAAAAAAAGAATAATTTGTTGTTTTTCTTGAATGTTGGTATAAGTAGTTCTGTCAGCCGTCAAATCTCAAATTAACAAAGGTGGCGTTATTGATTGGTTTTTAAAAGAAAAAGTATTTCTTTTTTCTCGTTTAAAGATAAATATATACAAAAAATTAGGTAATCACCTACGTTGGGAAGTCATTTTTACGAGCATTCCAAAGATGAATCCTTCCACTGCTTTTAATACCTCACAATTCTTTGCCTCTATGATAATACATTTTTCTTCCTCGTTGTATATTCTAGTTTTTTTTGCTTTTGCTTTAAGAATAATAGTTAATTCTTCGTGTGTTGTACAATTTATTATTGTTGCGTTTTTTTTCCCTTCTATTGTTTCTGTTATGCCTGCTTTTACATCTTTTCCTAATTTGCCAAAAAAACTACCAATAGACCAAGCAGCTAGGTTTATTTCTTTACATTCTAAAGCTTCTGGAGTGTAAGAAACATAATTTTTATATTCAATGCTCGAATTTACATCGAAAGGAATTTTTTTTAACTTTCGAGGATCGTTTCTGAAATAAAAAGTTTGTAAAAGTGTACTCGTGTAATAAATATCTATCTTGTCTATTTTGGTTTTTTCGAAGAGAAGACCATTGACATAAAATCTTTTTTCTTCAGGGAAAAGAATTTCTTTTACGAGGAAGATAGAAAATGTACAACATAATATAATGATTGCAACAAAAAAGATTTTTTTCATTTTTCGATTCTTTTTTTTATCTTACATATCGTGCAAATTTTGTTTTTTGTTGGTTCTCCACAAATTTCACATTCTTGTATTTCTTTTTCAGATTCAAAATTTATTTTTTCCAGCATTTTTACAACTTTTATTTTGAAATCCGGAAATTTTTCGTCTATTTTTCTTAAGATTTCTGTTATTTTGTCTTTTCGCTGAAAATAAGAACACATCACACAACCGGCGACATTTATGTTGTTAAATTTAGAAAAAGCAAGATTTTCTACTTCCAACATTTCTAGGATTGGCCTTATTCTTGTTACAATTTTTTTATGCGTGGAAGGGGTTATCGGTTTTAGTTTTGAAAGCCAAAAGAAAGATTCTTCTGTGGAAGCAACGATAGATTTAAAAAAATATTTCGCGACATCATCTGCACAATGCCCTGTGGCTATTTTGTTGAAATTGTTTTCTCTAGCAAATTTATTGAAAAGTGCTCTTTTTAACATTCCACAAGTTGCACATATTGGTCTTCTGGAGGCTTCGAAAAATTTTTTTGCATCAATATCAAAAAATTCTTCGAATGAGGCGAAGTAAAAAGGTATGTTCTTTTCTTTACAAAATTTTTCGGTAACTTCTTTTGCCTTCGGGGACCAACATTCTTTTATTCCTACGTCTATGTGTAAAACAGAAATTTCAAAGCCGAGAGAATAAAGCGCTTGAGCGCATGCGAGGCTGTCTTTTCCTCCAGAGACTGCAACCACTATTTTATCTTTTTTTTCTATCATGTTAAATTTTTGTATCAATCTTTTTACTCTTCTGAGATAGTGTTTCTTGAAACACTCCTTACAAAAAGGTTGTAAAATTTTTATTTCCGCTTCTCCTTTACACCCAACACATTTCATTTTATTATTCCAAAAATTACAAAAATTACTTTATCACTAGCTTTTAAGATTTCCGAACCTTTTCCGTAAATTTCTAGACAATTTTTTTCGTATTTGATTTTGGTTTCGTTTTTTTCTTCTAAAATTATGATTAAAGATTCTGTTCCATTTTCACAGTTTTTTATTGGTTTATCTGCGCAAAATGTTTCGTTTTCTTTTTCTTTGCTGCAAGCAAGCTGAATTCTTTTACTGAAAGGATATAAGTTTATCGCCAGTTCCTGTGCTGCTTGCAACTCTGTTTGCGAGAATACCACGAAGTATATTATTTTATCATAAATTTTTTCTAAATAAAGTCCTTCTAATGTAGAGGGTATATTTTCTACTTCTTGAGGTAAAAAACTAGTTCTAATTAAAAACTCGTTATTATTATACACTTTTACTGTTGTCTGCCACTGATTTTCTACTTTTCTGAATTTGAACTCTTTATATTTTTGCAGATTTTCTGTTTCTTTCCCCATCATTACCCATCCTATAGTTCCTGCTAGTATGGTTATCGCTATGAGAATGCTTAATATTAAGTTTCTTTTTCTTATCTTTTTTTCTCTTTCTTCTCTTGTTTCCAATGGTCTTAACATATTTTTGTATAGAAAAAGATAGCTTATAAACCTGCTTATATTCCTTACAAAAATTTTATCAAAAATAAAAAAATAAAAGAAAAAGCAAAAACAAAATTTATTATTCTTTTAGCACCTATTTAAGCTACAGTTGCTAAGTCTGCTTGTCTTAGTAATTTCTCTGTTCCTGTTAGCTTTTCTGGTTTTGTTGTTAAGAACTTTGCAGCTCTGTATGTGTCTTGCGAGTGGAATCCTGCAACTAGAAGGCATACTTTAGGACATACTGTTGTTCTTTCGAAGATCTTTACTAGAGCCATTCCTGCTTCGACTCCTGTTTCGCTTATCCATTCTTCACTAGAGCCATATGTAGGGAACGGCAATCCCAAAAGTTCTGCGCTGAATTTGTTAACCCCACTTCCACCTATACTAACTATGTTTTTCGTGGCTTTCATTTCAGCAGTTAATTCGCTTGCCATTATTCCTACACCACCTGTTGCTGTTGTTACCCCAGTTCCTGCAAGATAAACTTTTCCATAAACTTCATCCCCAAAATAGCTAACTATTGCGTCATCTTGATCTCCGCCTGTCTTATACACAACTTTTGTTGCAAGCGGCGATTCTACATAACCTACATCCGTGTCATCATCTTCTTCAAGCATTTTTCCTCCAGCCCATGTTGCAATTATTTTCTTTACAGTCGATTTTCCATCTACTATCGCTGCTTCGAATTCTATGATTTTCCCTTCTTTTATCCTGCCTTCTTCGTCTTCTTCGATCATTGAAAGAGACCATGTGCCGCTACCTAATTCATCACTAAGAGGAAGCGTGAAAACAGCCCCTGCATTTGTAACTATTACGTCAAAGTATACATCTTCTCCTGCTGTGATGTTTACTTCTTTTGCTGTTGCATTTAAACCTGAAACTGTAAATACAACTTCTCCGAATTCACATTCTTCGTTTTGTGTGACTGTGCACTTTTTTCCTCCTGCAGAAGCGAATGTTACTGTGTTTTTGTCTTTATCGAAATCTGTTACTGTTATCTTGTAAGATTCTCCTTCATCTTCTAGGGGTTTTATTAATGTTGCAAAGAAGGAGTCCTTGCGTTGAAGCTTTAATGTTGGTGTATTACTTGTTTTCAAAGGTTCACTTTCAGTTCCTATGTGTGTCCAGGTTTCTTCATCATTGCTGCTTAGGAGAGTTATATCTATTTTTCCTTCTTTAATAGGCACCCCTCTCAATAATAATTTTGTTCTATCTGCATCTACTTCAATTCTTTCTTCTGCAGGGAATACCATCTCTGTCATCATAAGTTTCAATGCTTTTAGTCCAGGCATAACTATTTCATCTCCAGGACCAAGGAAAGATGTCTCATCTATAGTCCATTCTAATGTTATAGATTGTAGATTATCATCTGTGCTGCTTATGTAAGAGTTCAAACCATCCACTGTTTTGTCATTGATTTTTACTTCTCCTTCTTTAGGCAAGAAAATTTTTCCTGTACCAACAGTTACGACAACTTTGCTTTTGTAACCTTGTCTTGTGTCATAGATTATTGTTCTTACACCTATTACAGTCCCGTCTTTCAATCTGTATGTTTTTCCTTCTGCGATTGGTGTTGTTTCTACCCCATCAACCACCAGCGCTACCTTCTTTCCTCCTTCACTAAAGTATGCTATTTTTATGTTTTTTCCACCAACATTTACTGTAGCGTCCTCCTCTACTGTTGCTTTCGTTGTTGTTTCTAGTAGGGTTATTCCTGTGTCGTCTACTTTACTTATGTAATATTCTTTTCCCATCAACACTATCGAAGTTCCTTCTAGAGTACTTCCGTCAAAGCTGGGACCTGTCCCCGAGAATTCTAGAGTATAATCCAGGACGAAAGTCCCGCTTTCCAACTCAAAACCTAGAGTTGGCTTGTTGTTTTTGTAGTCGTAATCTTGGAAGTGTGTAAGTTTTATTTCGTCGCTCGTTGTTATTTTTTGTTTATACTCAAATTCTTCATTATTTGTGTCATAATATTTCTCTTCTGCAAGAATAGTCGGAAGTTGCTCTTCTGTCAATGTTGATCTTATTTGGTTGAGGTCCTCTCCAAGGTTTAATTTATCTTTTCTTTTTTCAAACAAATAGCTTTCTCCTGTTACTGTCGTTACACCGCTTATTTGCAAGTATCTTGCAATTTCTGTCAAGGCGAGGGCGTCATCGTGCTCATCTCCAACCACGATTATTGTGTTGGCTGCCGGAAAATTATTTTTCCAGTTTGCTCCCAATGTAGCTGCTCCAAGTGCAGATCCTACTGTACTAAGAGCAAATACTGCTCCTATTGCTATAGGTGCTATCTTTTTTAGTAATTTCATTTTTAACCTCCTTTCAATCTATTTTTTAATTCGCGCGTTTCAGAACGAAACGCTGGCCAGCTTATACCCTAAATAAGCAAGGAGGCTTTTTAAAGCTTTCGTAAAAAAAAGAGAAAAGTGCGGTTTTTTTGTGATTTTATTTATAAATCTTATGTTTCTATATGTAAGTTACAACTTTTTTTTCGAGTTTATTAACTTTTCTTTTTTTAAAATATGTTTTTTTATAACATATATGTTTAAAAAATATATATAATTTGACAATAATATTTAAAAAACGAAAAAAAGCTTAAAATTTTAAAAAATGAGATAAAGAAAATGAGGATGAAGAAAATATTTATAGCTCTAACCCC
>JANXDM010000009.1 GCA_025058615.1 Candidatus Pacearchaeota archaeon
TTTTGCCCTTACTTTCTTGAGGTTCTCTAAATTAATTGGAGGGTGAATTATAAATATTTTTTTTCTTTTTGTTAGATTATGTTCTTTTGCTCTTTTTAAACTTAATACAGAATTAAATATAGCGACATCAATTTTTTTCCATGCAATTTTTTCTAAGAGCTTGTAAGCGTATACAGCGACTAGATAAAAGAGCTTACTAAAAATGCTTTTATATCTGTATTTTAAATTCCATTTGATGTCTTCCTCACAAGCTGCTCTTAAGATTGTGTGAGAATAGATATATGTTTTTTTAGGTTTATAATTTCTAAAAACAATAAACTCAGCCAACCCACCGCTTGAGATAAAAAAAGCATCATAATCTTTTAAAGGAATTTTTAGAAAAAATGACAAAAAAAAGAAAAGAATTCCTCTCAAGATATACTCTCTTGTAAATTTTTTTACCGATTTAGGCCCGATAATTTTTATTTTATATCTTTTGAATTCCTCAAAAGTGTTTTCTTTATCATAAACCCATGTGTAAACATCAACGTTGTGTTTAGTATTTTTTAAAAATTCTAACACAACTCTTTCTGCCCCACCTTTACTCTTGAGCCACGGATGAAATAGCGCAATTTTCATTTTTTCAAACTCTTCTCCTACTAACGATAAATTATTGTTTTAATTTTTTATATATTAGCATCTGCTGGTTAAAAATCTTTATTTCTGTGCTTAAGTCTTTTTGTTTTTCTTCTGGTAACCATTAACCCTTATTTTTTCAGATATCTATATAGGAGCCTATATATTGAAAAACAAGGATTTTGTTTCTTTTTGTGCCTTTACAGCTAGCCTTACCATTTGTAATGTCTTAAAGTTACATTTATAATATTTTCAGAAAACAAAAAACGCTATACCTATTACTATAATTTCCAAAAGAACAATGAATAAAACGACGTCTTTTTCGTATACTTTGTGGTTTAGTTTTAATTTTTTAAGAAGCTTGATCGCAAAATGGGTTAGACTTTGTATTTTTTCAGGAGCTTCCAAGCTGTTATCTTTTTTTGGAATACCGAAATTTTCTGCTTTGAATTTACTCGTTGCTTTTAAGATTCCTTCTATTATAAAAGGAAGAAAAATAAAAAGAGAAAATTTTTCTATGTTACCCAAGATTGCAAAGCACGCTATCAAAGAACCAATACCAAAAGTCAAACTGTCACCTGGGAACACTTTTGCAGGATATTTGTTGAAAACAAGAAAGCCAGCAAGAGAAGAAATTATTATTGCAGCTATTAATGCTAGCCAAAGTTGTCCTGTTACAAGAGACATAAGTCCTAAAGCAAAGAAAATTACAATTCCCAACCATGTTTCTAAACCATTGTAGCCAGCAAGTAAGTTATAGCCATTCGTTGTTCCAACTATAGCTATAGGAATTAACAACATAGGATAAAGAATACCCAACCATACAGAACCTATGAAAGGTAAAGTAATCGTGTGCTGTCCTGCATTTATTATCATTAGTGGAATTGCTGCAGGTAAAGTTAAAAGCATAGAGGAAAAGCCGCCCAGGCCTCTTGTAAATTTTTTTCCCAAAATTTCATTTGCAATTTCTTTGTCTTTTTTAATTTTAACACTGAGCAAATCATTAGTGAATCCGATAAAAGAAGCAAGAAGTAATGTGATTATTAGGACGAGTATCTCTATTAAATGAGTAGGGCTTTTCAAAAAAAAAGTTTTGAAAAAGATGTAAATAAAAATGCTTACAACTATTGAAGCTATCGGAGCAATTCCTCCAAATTCAGCAATTCTCGGCTTTTCATATTTGTTCATGTCTATCCCAACAATACCTCTTCTTCTTGCTATAGAAATCCATTTTTTTGTCAAAGTAAGACTAATAAAAAAAGAAATAATTACACAAATAAAAGCATACACGAATATGTTCATTTTAAGTTCCAAGATGATCCAAACTAGCGAAAGGCCCTTTTACATCATCCCATCCGCTTCGTTGTAAATATTCTTCATGATAAGGAACATTTTCGTGATTTACTTTGAAAATTTTTATCGGTCCGTGAAATTCGTTTGCAATTATAAAGTCACCTACTTTTATATTATAGTCCTCTCTTAATTGTTTTATTAAGAGAGAATCTTCTTTATGAATCAGTTCAAAATTTTTACTTTCGTTTAATAAGTATAATTTTACCCACAGCGCGTTCAAGGCTTTCTCGCTCAAATACATAGCAGCCCCAATTTTGTTAATTCCTTTTTGTGTCAAAGTTGGAACAAAATAAAGCGCGCCTTTTAGAGCATTTTCGTTCTCTTCTAAAATATGCATCTTTTCGTAGTAATAGTATTTTATAGGAATTTTGAATTGTTGCTGGTTGTAAATTAATATCGCTTCTATCTTTTTTATTTCATTATTTCTTATTGAAACAATAAAAGCAACTATTCCTGCTTTTTCCATAGGAAATACTTGACCTTTGTAGATTATATCCTGGTCTAACAAAGTTCCTCCAACGTAAATATAGAGAGTTTCATTTCTTGTTTCTTGTGTTTGTTTTTCGTCAAGTATGAAAGTGCTTATCCAGCTTAGCCTATCTTTTCCGGTTTCGTCAGATCCTATACTACTATACGCAGGGTATTTTCCTATTTCTGTTGAGTCTATCAAGAAGTAACTTACGTTGTGGGCTTTGCACAATTGTAAGGCTGTTTTTTCGTTTTGTGCAGTCATCAAGTAGCGAGCTGTTGTATGGTCCCAAAAAGGGGTATGGTGGCCCCCGTCTGTAACTGTTGGTCTTTCTCCGATACTTTGGATCCAATAACCGTAGTCCCACCAATGCACAAAAATTGCTTCTTTTGGTGTGTTTTCTCTTACCCATGCCATTGCCCTTTGCCATTGTTGGTTATAAGCAGATGGGATAGTCCACCGGGCTGCATTTCTTGTTATCTTTTCATATTTTATGAAAGCAGTCAAAAGCAACAAAGAGAGAACTATAACTACAGAGATAATGGCAATTTTTTTTGTTTCTTCTCCTTTCACGTATTCAGACAATTTCGTTGGAAGGAAAGAAACCGGTAAAGTAACAAAAGGCGATATGATGAAAAAAAGTCTTATAGCCCCCCTAATAGAAACAAAACTCCAGAACAAGGAAGAAAGGATGAAAATGTAAGCAAAATTTACATTTTGAAAATCTTTTTTGTCCTTTGTTGTATAGTTATATAACAATACAAACAAAAAAATACCAAGTCCAGAAAAATACAAAATCTTGCTGATTGTGTTTTCTCCATTCAATATGCTTGTTGCAGAATATCTAGAGAATAAGAAAAAAAAGATAAAAATTACAAAAGCAACAAACATACTTCTTTTTACTTTTTTGTTTTCGAAATGCTTTATCGTTTCGTAAAACAAGAACAAAGAACCAAAAAAGAAAAGCCAAAAGAACATTGGGGAAAAGTTTGTTATTAAGTCGACGAGGAAAGGAGCACGATTTTCTGCTACAGTTAAGGCAATTCTCCCACGTCCAAAAGGATAGAGCATACCTTCCACTATTCTATTGAATAATGAGTTTATCAGTCCTGGATCTATTGCAAGAGCAAAAACTAGCGCTATTATCATAAAAAATCCAAGAACAATAATGCTTCTTGGTAAGTTTGTTTTTATTTTTTCCTGTATCTTTGTACTATAAATTCTGTCTAAAGAAAGCAAAATAAGAATAGCAAGAGCGAACCCAACGTCAGAAATACTTTTTAATGTAGAGGTAATAGAAACATCAGAAGGGATTACTTTTAAAAGAATTAAGCTAGAAAGAAACCATACGAGGTAAATTAAAAACTCTTTTTTTCCTATTTTTTCGAAAAGAAAAGCGAGAAAAACTGAAAGGCCTATTATCATAAAAATGTATCTTGCTCCTCCAGTCCATGCACTAAGCATGCATGCTGTGGATAAGCCGCTAACTATGCTAAAAAGTAGTGCTTTTTTTCCTTTCGAACTCCATGCACATAAGAATAGATAAAAAGCTAAGAACATAAACATTACTCCAGAACTTTCGTGCTCTGGAATTCCTGCGGTTGTTCTATGCAGCATTTCTGGAGCGATAGCAAAGAAGGCAGTGGCTATCAAAGCAGAAATTTCTGCTCTCTTCTTTTCCATCACAAAAGAAAAAAGTTTTCTGGAGAAAAGAAAGAAAAAAATTATCGCAAAAGCAAAAAAAACTACAGGAGAAATTATGAATGCTAACATCATATCAAATCCTTTATAGAATAAAGAAACTAATTTATAAAGATAAGCCATCAAATAACAATGCAAATTGTAACTTGCCTTTATTCCAAGAGGAGCTGCTCTAAATCTGTCAGGATCTAAAGGTTTTCCATAAATAACAATTTCTTTTGCTACTCTAGCATAAAAGAATGGGTCAAGATCTGGTCCGAGAGTGTAGTTTCCAGTTGTGACATCCTTTAAATAAGGAATATTTTGCGTTCTTATGAAAACTGCAAGAGAGACTATCCCCAAAAGAATCAAGATTACAAATACAGACCAATTTTTGATTAAAAAATAAAACTTTTTTTTGCTCTCTTGCTCTTGTTCTGTTTTTATCTTTTCAGTTTGATTTTTTAAACCATCTTTATTATCTTGCATTTTTGGCAGAACAAAGTCTTTTTATTTTATTTTTTCTTTGTGTGGTTTAATATGCCCCTTTCTTTTAATACTTTTTCTTTCTTTTTTAAATACTTTTTCTTTCTTTTTTAGTTCAATTTTTTATCTTCTCAAAGTAATTATCAGCAGGAGCAAAAACATTATGATATGGGTTATTAGAACCATAGTTATAAATTGTAGCAAAGTTTTGTGAAAAAGTATAAGCAATGCGACGAGCATGAAAGCGCTTGAGATCAAGACCCTTAAGCTTATTTTTTTATTTCTATTTCTCGATAAATTATAAAAGATAAAGAGGGTAGAAAAAGAAAAAAAAGCAAAAATTACAACCATATATTTAAGGAGATATGCCACTTCTATGTATTTTTTTCCTAATAAGATGGAAACTATTTTATTTGGAAAAACAGAAGCTAGGATGAAAGAGCCTAAAAAAAGCAAAACTATTATGAGGGCTACTTTTGATAAAATCTTTTTTTGGTTTTTTCTTTTTTCTTTTGCTATGATTGGCAGCATTACTCTTTCTGCGCTCATCGCTACAAAAAAGAGACCAGCAGTGAGCATTGAAATACCAGAATAAAGTCCTGAAATTTTTTCCGAAAAGAAATATCTTGCAAGAAATATCGGAACCACAAATATTATTGCAATCAAAAAAAACAAAAGAAGAGAAGCGATTGCATATTTAAAAGATCCTTTTTCCGTGAATTTTTCTTTTTTCTCTTTCAAAATATCTTTGATAGAAAAAAGCCCAGCAAAGAAAGCACATAGAATAGAGAAAGGAATTGCGATAAGAGCCCCGAATATTTTAAGGTCGAGAATCGAAACCAAAAAAAAAGCGGTACATATTTTTGCAAAATTTTCTATTAGGCTATTTATTCCAAGTTCTCTGAATCTTAAAGTTCCTTGGAGGACCCCCCAAACTACAGGGATGATAAAAACCAATATTATAGAAAGACCTATTATGAGCAAAGAAAAAAAATTCGCTTTGAGGAACATTTGTAAGTAAGGAATGGCAAGAATAAAAATAAAAAATGTGAAGATGCCCAAAAGCATAATTGTCTTTAAATATTTCAAAAAAATATATTTTATTTTTTTCTTTTCTTGTGCTTTTACACATGCCCTTGCTACTATTGTTCTTATTGTTTCTTGTGGTATTGTGAAAAGATAAGAAAAAGAAACCAAAGCATAAAAGAGACCATAGTGCTCTATACTGAGTAGGTGAGCCATCAACACATAGAAAAGAGCACTTACAATCGCTGCGATACTTTGGAAACTCCATAATGTAAGTATGCTCCTGAATATGTCATGTATTTTCATCTTACAAAAGAGGAATTATTAAAGGAGTTACGAAGACTTCTATGAAAGCTGCAAAAATTAGAATTACCAACCCTAAGGATATCAACTCAATAGAATCGTGCAACACGTGGAAAAATTGTTTTTTGTTATTCCTATGTCTTATCATTGCAATTCCTATTATGCCTCCAGCAAGTGCTGCAACGAAAAATCCGGCAATTTCTGGTAAGCCATGGAGCATGTATCTTGCAAATCCTCCGAAGAGACCGAAGCTACTCTTTCTTGCAAAAATACCTATTGCAGTAGCAATAACAGAAGCGTTCCAAGCCAAGATAAAGATTGCTCCTGCTCCAAAAAGTAGAGAAAAAATCAAGCAATTGAAAAAAACTGCAAGATTCGTTGCTAAAATAGAAGCAACGTAATTCATACCTTCTTTTATGTTATTAGGTACTAAAAGGCTACCGGCAGTTATACTTTTTATACATTCTTCGATATTTCCCCTAGAATTTATTAGACAAAAAGTTCTTATTTGCGACTGAAAGTTTAAGTTTGCTATATCTGTCGGAAGAACAAGATAAAGAATAGAAAAAGCAACGACAAAACCCAAAAATAAAAAAAGAAGTGCTGCCAAAGCCCTTCCATGTTCTTTTATTAAAATTTTTTCATTATGTATTAATTCTCCTTTTTTTTCTTCATATCTTATCAAATGGTACATTAATGGGAGAGAAAAAATAACAGTAAGCAAAAGTATAAAAATCCCAGTGTATTGCTCTAAAGCATGATTCTTCAAGAAAAGAAAATTTGAAATAAAAATGGCAAGAGTAGCATAAATGAAGCCTATTAAAAACATTTCCCATGGTTTTCTTTCTGCTTTTTTTGGAGAGATGATCGTCTCTAACATGTTTCTTTAGAAGAAAAAAAGCTTTATAAGTTTTGTTTTTTTTATCAGGTAATGAAAAAAGAGAGTTTCGAAAAAATATGTTGGGACATAAAAAATTTAAAAATCCAAGGTGCCGAACAAGTAGCGAGGGCTGCTCTTAAAGCCTTACTAATAAGAAGCGATTCTCATGCAATTAAGAAACTTTTCAGATTGAGGCCTACAGAACCATGTTTGAGAAATTGTTTGAGATATGCTCTTTCTTTTTCGGATGTGCGTGAAGGGGTTGAAGAAACTTTGAAAATAATGGACAGAGCAAGAGAGAAAATAAAAAAGATTGGTGCAGAGCTAATCCAAGACAACAAAACAATATTTTTGCATTGTCATAGTAGCACTGTGATCTCTATTCTTTTGGAAGCAAAGAAACAAGGAAAGAAATTTGAAGTTTATAATACTGAGACTAGACCAAATCTTCAAGGAAGAATTACAGCAAAGGAACTTTTGAAGGCAAGAATCCCTGTTACGATGTTTGTAGATTCTGCAGCCACGATTGCGCTTAAGAAAGCTTCGTTGTTTTTGTTCGGTGTTGATGCAATTACTTCAACGGGAAGCATAATAAACAAAATAGGAAATAAGATGATGGCAGAAATAGCTTATAAGTATGAGGTCCCTAGATATGCTTGTTCTTTTTCTTGGAAATTTGATCCAGAAACAACGTTGGGGAAGATAGAAAAATTAGAAAAAAGAAAAGAAAGTGAAGTTTGGAAAAATAAGCCGAAAGGCTTGAAAATAAGCAATATAGTTTTTGAGGAAATCCCCCCTGAATTAATAACAGGGATAGTGTCGGAATTAGGAGTTTTACAAGTAGCAACTTTTATTAGCGAACTAGAAAAAACATATCCTTTTCTTTTTTATCATGAAAAATAAAAAATTATTAACTATAGATTTGGATAATACGTTGGTTATTACTACAAAAGCTCATGCGCTTGCATTCAAAAAAGCATTTGCAAAAAGAGGAATTTTTCTGGAGACCAAAAAAATAGAAAAATTTATAGATGGAAGATCTGGCGAAGCTGTTGTTAAGGCTCTTTTTCCTTTTTTAGACAGAAGAACTATTAAAGAAATAGTAAAAGACCATAATAAGTTCTTGAAAAGAACGGCAATATTTATTAAAACGATAAAAAAAGCCTCAAAAACTTTGAAGTTTTTGCGAAAAAATTATCGATTAGTTCTTGTGAGTAATTGTTCTAAAGAAGAAATAAAATTACTTTTGAAAAAAGCAAAAATTCCTCTCAAAATTTTCGATTTTATAATTTCTTCAGAAAACTTAAGGCCAAAACCGTGGCCAGACCAATTATTAAAAGCAAAACAACTTTCGAATAGTAAACACATAATCCATATTGGAGATTCTGTTTATGATGTAAAAGCAGCAAAAAAAGTAAAAGCAATTTCTATAGCTGTATTAACAGGCAAAGCAAAAAGAAAAGAATTAAAAAAATATGGTGCAGATTTTATAATCAAAGATATAACTTTTTTACCTAAGATTCTGAAGAACCTTTAATTTCTTTTTCAAGAGAGATAAGTCGTGAGGCAAGTTCTTCCATTTTTCCTTCTATTTCTTTATAGATCTTTTCAAAATTTTTAATTTTAGTTTCTATACTTTTTTGTGCTTCTTTTATGTTTTTTTTAACAAAAATTTTTGAACCTATACTTACCAAAACTTCTTCGTTTTCTTTAAGTTTTGATTTTATGAAAATGTCGTTTCCGAGTTGACTGAACATTTCTGTATTTGGTTTTATTTCTTGCAACTTTTCTAGTGCAAGTTCCAAAATTTTTAATTCTGCTATCTCTTTTTCTATTGTGGCTCTGTTTTGTTCTAGCTCATTAAATTGAAGTTCTAAAAAGTTGAATTCAAGAATTTTTTCCTGCAGTTTCGTTTTTTCCATTTTTTGTTTTTCCTTTGAGTATCTTTTGAAAAATCAAATTAAAAACAAAACTGAACAGAACATAGGTCCAAAACCAGTTCAATTCCCATAAGATTTTTCCCACCTTTAAGTTTTTGTACATTTTGTCTAATAGTCCAAGAATTATTACGAGAGGAACAAAGCTTATTAGCATCGGCTTCAGGGAAAGTTTCATACTTTCTATACTGTAATGAACCATCTCTTTTTGTATCTCTATTGTTTTTTGTGGATCATTTTTGCATTGCTTTAAAGCTTCTCGCAATTCCTTTTGTTTTTTTTCTATTTCTTGAGCTTTTTTTTGGTCTGTAAGTTTTTTATATAAGAGAGTCAAAAAGAAGGTTATTATAAAAGAAAAAATTATGACGCTTAGTAAAGGGTTTTGTTGTGCAAAAGATTTTATGAAATTCATTTTTTTGTCTTAAGATCCTTACGTTTTTAAATTTTTAAGTTTGAATAAATTTTCTTGCTATAGGAGCCATATCAAGAGCATGTTGCTGGGCTATGTCTTCATAGATTCTGTGTAATATCATGACAGCAAGTAAAATACCAGTTCCTCTTACAAGGGCTCCCAAAATATCAGCGCTTGCAGCAAGCAGTCCAACAGCGGCTCCGCCCATAACAGTCAATGGCATTATGTAACGAGAAAGCAAGGATTCTATTATCCTCTCATCTCTTCTGAATCCAGGAATTTGCAAGCCGCTTTTTACTAAATTTTCTGCCTGGCTTCTTGCGTCCATTCCAGAAGTTTTTACCCATAGAATTGCAAAAAGGATAGAACCGAAAACCATAAATAAAGTATAAATCAATGATTGCAAGAGCATTTTTGGAGTAAAAGAACCTTTTATGATTTGTTCTATCAAACCACCGTGTGGAGGAGAAAGCCAATAAACAAGACCAGAAATAGGAACTCCATTAGAGAATCCACCCAAAAAAGTAGGAGCGCCTGCCCATCTTTCTGCTAGAGTCGCAAACAAAGTTAGATTTGCATGCAATGCAGCTATTAAGATTACTGGAATATTGCTCGTATAGAAAAATGGAAGAGGCCATCTTATGCTGAAACCCCTTAATCTTCCAAAAGAGAGAGGTACTTCTACACGGATGCTCTGGGTATAAACAACAACCATAAATATCAAAATTGTGGCAAGAATTGCAATCAATGCAGAAAAAGCCCCTACGGTGTCTGCGTTAATTAAAGAGACAAAAAAAACAGGAATTTTTCCTATAGGTCGAATTACTTTTTCAGGCCCGATAAAGCCGAAAGCTCTAATGATTAGTTGGGAAGCAACACCACCTACTATAAACAATCCAACACCCGAACCAAATCCGTATTTACTAACAACCTCATCCATGAAAATTACGAGCAATCCACCAAGGAAGAGCTGAAAAAAAAGTAATACCTCAAGACCAGGAATTGCTGTTAACCCCCCCATTGCTATATAAACAAAAGCCTCGAAAATAGCGAAAATAATCGCGAGCAATTTTTGCAAGCCGTTGTAATATTGTCTTCCTTCTTTTTTCGTCATGTCTATTGCGAGCAGTTTGGATCCAACAAGCAGCTGCAAAATTATAGAAGCAGTAACTATTGGACCTATTCCTAAAGACATCAAACTTCCGAAATTTGCGCCTAGAATTATAGAAAGATACTCAAACTCTGCAAGGACATTTTCTGCCAAACCATATAAAGGAATTGCAGAGAGGAGGAAAAAAGCAATCAACATAAGCAAAGTCCATTTTAATCTAGTTCCAAAACTTAATCTTTTTTCGAGAGGGCTTTTAACTTCAGGTAAGAAGCTCAAGATCTTTTTGAAATTCATTTTATTATTTCTGCTTTGCTTCCAGCTTCGGAAATTTTTTCTGTTGCTTTCTTCGAAAAGTTAGAAGCCTTGACAATAAATCCAGGTCCTAGAGAGCCCGTTCCTAAAACTTTATAATTTTTTAATTCTATTTCTATACATCCATTTTTTTCTTTTGCAATTCCTTTCTCTAGAAATTCATTCAGTTTTTGGTTTATTTCTTCTAGCGTTATAGTTTTCGGTTTTTTTTTCTTGCTTTTAAATCCTCTTCTTCCGAAATAATTAGGCATATAACGCAAAACAAAAGTTTTTTTGTGTCCTGCCATCTTTCCTGTTCCTGCCATTCCTTTACCTCCCTTAGATCCTTTTCCTCTGTGTTTGAATTTGTGTCCATAACCGCAAGTTCTTTTTCCTCTCAATCTGGAACGTTTACTTCTTTTTCTTCTCATTTTATATCATTCTCCTTATTAATTCATTTATTTCTTTGTTGTAACCCAAGATCCCTTTTGGGTACATTAATTTTATGCTTTTTTTGAAACCCCCTCTCGGAGGATGCAACCTGAAAAAAGGCTTAATTCCTAGATCTTGTAATTTTTTCCTTCCTGAAAGAAACTCTTCTAAAAAATTTTCCAAATTTTTTCCTGCTATTGTTATTTTTTTGTTTCCAGGCATTCTTGCTCTCTCCATCAACAATAGTTTTAAAGTTTCTTTGTTTATTGGTCCATAAGCTATGTAATTTTGTACTTTTTTTAGCATTCCTAAAATCTCTGGTCTATCATCTAAAATTACACACACAAATTTTTTTCTTAGTCTTAATTTGTTCAATGTGTCTTCGATTTGCTTTCTAACTCCTATTATACCACGAATTCTTATTGCTGCAATTTTCATTTTAGTTTTGCAAGATTCTCTAATGCCTTAATACATGCTTTAATCATATTTATTTTAGTCCTTGTTTGACCATAACTTTTTGTGTAAATGTCTTTTATCCCAGCAAGCCTAAAGATTTTTTTGCATTCATTATCTGCAACAAGACCCGTCCCTTTCGGGGCTGGCATCAATATTATTCTGACACTTCCACATTTTCCTTCTGTTTTCATAGGAATGGAATGTGGTTCATTACAAATACAGTCAAAACTTCCACAACCTCTTTTAACTTTGAAAATTGAAAGTTTTGCTTTCCTTATAGCTTTTTGCTTTGCAGGAACTGTTTCTTTCGATTTTCCATATCCAAGGCCTATATGACCGTTTTTGTCTCCGACAATACACATACAACTAAAAGTTGGAATATTTCCCTCCGCAGTTTTTCGCTGTGTTTGGCGCCAAGGTCTTCTTTTGCCACCGCCAAATTTTCCTTTTGCTTGGCCTATATTAATTATTTCTGTTTCTATCGGAAGCAAAAAATCGACTATTTCGGGTTCTAAAATTTTTAGGTTTTTTTCTAAGATTTCATCTATACTTTTAATCTTTCCTGCCAGTACCTCTTTTCCTAATTTCGTTTTTGGAACCCATTCTATCTTTTCTTTTTTTTCTTCTGTTTCTTCATTGTTTATTTTTTCAGGCATTTTTTTCTATCAAATCTTTTATTCTTTTAATTATTTCTTTGATTTTTTCGTTTTTGTATTCCATTGTTATTCTCTTTTCTTCCGGGAGCATTTTTTTATTACATTTAACATTGAATCCTGCTTCGATCATTCCGAGAACGCAAGCGTATATTCTAGATCCTTTTGTTGATCTTTGCAAACCAATATCTAATATTAAGTTTTTCTCACTTTTTTCTAATCTAGAATATTTTTTTCCAAGTAGGAATCCGGTAAGATAGGAAGCAGCGAGATTTTTAAAAGAAAAGGGCCAACCATATTTTTTGAGTTCCTTAGAATTACAATATGCTATCGTGTAATCTTGTGCCCCATGATGTTTGACTACATGTGCAATTATATAACGGTTTGTTTTTCTTACGACAAGTCGTGGAAGCCCAGATTTTAAGAGAGCGAGCCTAGCTCTATAATCTGTTTTTTCTTTACGTCTCCTTTTGTATTTTATTCTCATCTTTTATCAAAGAATTTATTTCTTTTATTTCCCTAATTTTTCCTCCTTTTATCCATCTTTTTATTTTTTTGTATTCTTCTTTTGAGATTTTGTTTTTGATTTTTCTTAAATAGGCTCTCAATTTTCTTATTTTTTTTACATATATTTTCTTTTTTTTCTCTTTCACTCTTTTTTTTATTTTCCCGATCCCTCTTTTTCTCCCTTTCCTTTTTCTTTTTAATCTCTTTTTGTGCGCCCTTTTCTTTTCTCCAGTTTTTGCTTTTTTCTTTATTGCTTTTTCTTTTATTAACTGGAGAACATCTTGTCTTGTTATTGCTTCTCTTATTTCGTCAATTCTTTTTGGGTCAAAAAAAACTTTGTTTATACCAACTCCAAGCAGATCTGCTGCCAATCTCTTTTGCATTTTTAGGGTTTTCATTTTTCGTTAATAACGATTATGTTTTTTTCTTTGGCTTTTTTAATTATTTCTTCTCTTTTCTTTTTTCCAACGTGTGCAATTATTATCTTTTCTCCTTCCGAGCAATTTTCTAATTCTTCCACATTGTGCACTCTCTTTATAGATTCTTTTTTTCCTTTAGAATAACCTATAGAAGGTTGTTTGGGATAACTTTTTCTTTTTTCTCTTACTTTACTATGTCTTCCTCTCGGCCTACGCCATTTCCTTTTCTTTTTCCTTTTTCTACCAAGTCTTGAAATTTTATAGGTATCTTTCCTTACAAATTCTGGTTTTTTTCTTTTCATCTTCTAGCTCCTTTTTCTTTTTTTATTATCCATATCCCGTCTTGAAAAATTCTCCTATCTCTGGGTATGTTTCGAGAAATATTTTCTATTAGAGAAGCTTGTTTTCCTGCAAGTTCTTTATCTATAGATCTAACAAAAATTTTGTTGCCTTCTACTTCTATTTCAACTCCTGGAAGCAATTCTATTATTCTGTCCTTTCTTTCTCCCAAAAAATTTTTCACTATTATTTTGTTTTCTTCTACTTTTACGTTCATAGGAAAATGCACTGAGCATATTTCTAAAATATACTCATATTTCTTTTTTACACCACCCAACATATTTCTTATATGAGCAGCGATACTATTTATCATTTTTTTACTTTTTTTTGTTCCTTTATCTTTTCTTAAAATTATTTTTCCATTTTCTTTTTTTATTTCTATATCGTAGAATTTAAAAGAGCGTTTGCATTCTCCCAGTGGGCCTTTTACTATTACATTATTTCCTGTTATTTCTATATCAATGTCAGGAGGAATCTCTATTACTTTTTTTATTTCTTTTTTCATTTTAGAAACAATAAGCAAGAAGCACGCCTCCAAGTCCTTTTTCTATGGCTTCTTTATGGGTCATTATTCCTTTGCTTGTAGATACTATTAAAATACCTATGTCTCGAGCAGGCAAGTATCGTCTTATATATTTTTCGAATTCATTTTTTCTTACGGGAAATCTAGGCTTTATTGCTTGACATTTGTTTATTTTTCCTATTTCTACGATTATTTTTCTGAATTTATTTTCTTCTATTCGAATGTTTTTTATATAACCTTCTTTCTTCATTACTTTTAACACTTCTAGAATCAAATTGGACCAATGAACTATAGACGTTTCTTTTTTTCCTGCCCTTTTACAGTTCATTATATCATTCAAGAATGCGGATAACCAATCCCTTATCATTTTAACTATATTTTTTAAACCCAAGCTCTTCTGCAATTTCTCTGAAACATTGCCTGCATAAGTGTAAACCATACTGATTGAGATGTGCTCCGAATCTTCCACATCTTGTGCATTTTTTTGCAGCTATTCCAAATTTTCTTTCTTTTGGTTTACAATGTTTCAAAAAACGTGCTTTTATTGCAGGCTTGGATTCAAGTTGTTTTAATAATTTTTTCCAATCGCTTGCCGTCATTTTTTTATACAATTTTTATATTAAAATTTTTTTTGAAAAATTGGATTGTTTCTTCTCTGCTTATCATATGGCTTTTTCCTATTTTTTTTCTTTTTTTGAATCCTCCTTTTCTTTTCAGAACTACAGAAACATCAAAACCGAGAAGCCCTATTTCTCTGTTGTAAGATAAAGATGGGATTTCTATGTATTCTTTTATTCCGAAATTCAAGTGACCAGGGCCGACTTGGCTTTCTTTAATCTCTTTAACTCCTGTAAGGATTAATTTTAAAATTTTTTCTGCTTCTTTCTTTCTTAGAGTTACCTTACATCCTATTACCAAACCTGGCCTTATTTTGAAGGAAGGTATCCTTTTTTTTGCTAATGTTTTTATTGGTTTTCTTCCCGTGATCATTTCTAAAAGCTTCACATATTTTTCTAATTTTTGTTGGTCTCCTGTTGTGCAGTGTAGAATTACTTTTTCTAACTCAATTTCTCGCATTTTATTGTCCATTTTCTATTACAAATACATTTTTTTTTGGAATTTCTTTTACATTTTCTGCTAT